>JBBQAY010000011.1:0-63084 GCA_038316965.1 Candidatus Nanopelagicales bacterium | reverse complement strand
AGCAATTTTTATCGGCAACTCATTCGGCTGTCAGGTGTTGATCGATCACCGACGGCATCTCCCGGACCCCGGTCGTGCTCACCGGGTCGACGACGCCGTCGCTGAGCATGCCCGGCGGGTGGACCACCGCTCGGTTCCGTGCGATCGACAAGGTCGGCAACAGATCCACCCCGACCGCGTACACGTTCGGGGTACCCGCGGTCACCCAGCCCACCGACGAGGGCACCACGCTGCGCTTCCTGCCCCTGACCGCGCAGGGCCCCAGCAGTGCGACTGCTGTGAAGTTCCAGTACCGGGCAGCGACCACCGACGCCTGGATCGACATCCCGGCCTCGGCGGTCAAGCTCGGCCAGTCCGCGATCACCTGGCCGGTGGCCACCGTCGCCAACGGCAGCGCCGACGCCGCACCTTCCGGTCTGGTGTGGGACATGCCCGCGACCCTCGCGACCGATGCCAGCGTGCAGCTGCAGGCCGTGTTCACCGGTGGCTCCACGACCACGACCGTCAACGCCGCGACCGCGCGCCTGGACTCCCACGCCTACGGCCTGTCCTACGCCACCACCGACACCCCGGCCGGGCCGGTGTCGCTGCTGACCGGCAACCTCGCCGTGTCCGGCTCCGACGCCGCCGTCGCCTCGTTCGGCGGTGGGCTCGGGGTCACCCGCACCTTCAACACCATCGACCCGGTCTTCCGCACGGCAGCGACCCGGACCTCGGTGACGAACAAGGCGCTGACGTCCAACGTCGCGACGCTCACGACTGGCGCGGCGCACGGGCTCGCCGTCAACGACGTCGTCGTCGTCGCCGGTGTCGACGCTACGTTCAACGGCACCTACACCGTCACCGCCGTCCCCACGACGACGACGTTCAGCTACGCCAGGACCGCGACGAACGTCGCCTCCACCGCGGTCAGCCCAGTCGGGTCCGTTGCGCGGACGACGGCGCCGTTCGGACCGGGCTGGGCCACCTCGCTTGCCTCGTCGCAGTCCGACTGGGCCGCCGCGGACGACCTCGGCACCCAGGTCCGCCTCACCGACTCCGACGGCGGCCTCTGGTACTTCACCAAGACCGCGACCGGCTACGCCGCTACCGCCGACGCCGCGGCCGCCGCCCTCTCCCTGACCAAGTCCGGGACCGGAGCAACTCGTGCCCTGACCCTGAGGGACCCCGACGGAGGCACCGTCACCTTCGGACCCGTTAACGGGACCTGGACGGGCGCCGCGTCCCTCACCACGCCGGATGGCTACCGGGTCACCTCGACCCAGCAGGCCGGCGTCACGGGGACCTCGAGTTTCGCCTACAACGGAGACGGCACCCCGCTGGCCCTGTTCGCGCCCGTCCCCGCCGGCGTCACCTGCTCCACGACCTCGGTGAGCCCGGGTTGCCGTCTGCTGCAGTTCACCTACGCCGACGTCGACACCACCGCGGGCGTGGCTAACCGGCTGACCAAGGTGACGTTCAAGACCACGAACACCGCCGGCACGGCCGTCACGGTGGACGTGGCCTGCTACACCTACGACTCCACCGCCGGGTACCGCCTGTCCCAGGTTTGGGACCCGCGCCTGGGCGGCACCGCGGGCTGGTCCACGACATGCGGCGCCCCGGTCCTGGCCACGACGTACGGCTACGACGGCAGCGGCCGGATCTCGACGATCACCCCGCCGGGCATCAACCCCGTCACCCTCGGCTACACCGGCGCCAAGCTCACCGCCGCCACCCAGGCCATCTCCGGGACCAACCTGACCACCACGATCGGCTACGACGCGTTCGACGTCACCACCGGCACCACCCTGGCCGACCGGCCCGACCTCTCGACAGCGCGGGTCGACGACTGGGGGCAGACCGACTTGCCCCTCACCGCCGCCGTCGTCTTCGGACCTGGCGACACCGTGTCGACGACCGACCTTCGCGACGGCACCGTGTACGGCATCGCCGCGGACGGGCGCATCGTCAACACCGCGTCCTATTCCGGCACCGGGCAGGACGGCTGGCGCGTCGACACCACCGAATACGACCCGAACGGCAACACGATCCGCGAGCTGTCCCCTGGCGCGCGGGACCGGGCCCTGAACCCTGCCAGCTACGCCGACGAGCTCACCGGCCTGGGCCTGTCGACCGCGACGCCGTCCGCGGACATCGCCGCCGCTCTGGACACCCGCAACCTCTACGCCGCCGACGGGGTCGACCTCACCGACACCTACGGCCCCGCACGGCTCGTCGCCATCCCCGGCAGCTCGGACCCGGTCGCCGCACGCCCGCACGTCAAGAACACCTACGGCACAGTCGACTACCCGGCCGTTAACCCCACCGTTTGGTCCAGCGACGGCCCAGCGCACTCGATCGTGCGCACGACGGAGTCCGCGAGCCTGAGCCTGACCGCGACCCCCGTCAACGAGACGGACACAACGGAGACTCGCTACGCGTACGGCTTGGCCGCAGACGACCACCCCGGCTGGGACCTGCGCCAGGCCATGGCGACCACGGTCGAGAACGGCACCACCGACATCACCACCGTCACCCGGTTCGACGCCAACGGCAACGTCATCGAGCAGCGCCAGCCGTCGGCGACCGTCACCGCGGACCCCGGGGCCCGAGTCACGACGTACTTCACCGCCGGCGCGCACAACCCCGCCACCTGCACCTCGACCGCTTGGTACGGGCAGATCTGCAAGATCGGCCCCGGCGCGCAGCCCACCACCGCAGGCCTGCCCGGGCTCCCCGTCACGACCTACACGTACGACGCGCTGCTGCGCCCCACCGTCACCACCGAGACCGTCACCCCGTCCGGTGGCGGCAGTTCGACCCGCACCACGACCACGACCTACCGGAACGCCGGCGCCAACGCCCAGGTCGACACCGTCGCGATCACCGGCGGCGTCGGCACCGCCGTCCCGACCACGACCTACGGCTACGACACCGCGACCGGGCTACCGACCACGGTCAGCAACGGCACCAGCACCCTGACCACGCTGTACGACGCCCTCGGCCGCGTCACCTCGTACAGCGAAGGCGCGACCAGCCCGAACGTGACCACCGCGTACGACACGTCCGGCCGCGTCGCGAGCCGCACGTGGAAGACCGACGCAACCAACGTCCTGGCCAGCGCGACGTACGGCTACGACACGACGGCCGGGGAGCACCGCGACCTGCTCACCTCCATCACCGACTCAGGCCTCTCCGGGCCGATCACCGGCACCTACGGTGCGGGTGGTGAGCTCGTCCAGCAGGCCCTGCCCGGAGGACTCACGCAGTCGTTCAGCACGGACGCCGCCGGCGACACCGTCGCGACCAGCTGGACCCAAGGCACGGACCTGTTCCTGTCCGACGCGCAGCTCTCCGACATCCACGGCCGCTGGCAGATCGAGGAGCTCGCCGGCGCCCACCCCGGCTGGACCGAACGCGACTACACCTACGACCCCGCCGGCCGCCTGATCCAGACCGCCGAGACGCGCACGGACGCCTGCATCACCCGGACCTACGCCCTCGATGTCAACTCGAACCGCACCGGCTCAGCCAGCTACCCCGACGCCGGCGCAGGCTGCACCACAGGCACCCCGCCGGCCTCGAGCCAGTCGCTGGCGTACGACAACGCCGACCGGCTCATACCGGCCGGCTCGACTGTGGGGACCTCGTATGACGCGTGGGGGAGAACGACGACGCTGCCGGCACCATTGACGTCAACGGTCTCCGCCGGCAACGCAACGATCGGCTACTTCTCCAACGACCTGATCCGCTCCACGACCCACGGCGCGATGACGCGAACCTGGACGCTGGATTCCGCGAATCGACTCGCTGCAATGGGTACAAGCGGCGCAGGGTCGACGGCATCTGTAAGTCACTTCGGCGACGGCTCAAGTGACTCGCCGGCTTGGACGTTGGACACCGATGCCACCGGAATCTCCACGACGCGTCGTTACGTCAACGGCTTGGTAGGAATGACCGCTGAGTTGGCTACCGTCGGAGCAACGACGACAGCGCGCGCCCAGCTCGCGGGTTTGCACGGAGACGTTCTCCGCACCACGACGTTGAGCGCGGCAGGAGCGCCTGATGGTGCATCGGTTGACCCTGACGAATACGGCATCGTTCGAGACACCGGAGGGGCAACGATCGCCGGGCCGCGCTACGGGTGGTTAGGCCGTCAGCAGCGCGCGGCCGACCTCGGGTCCGCCGGTCTCATACTCATGGGCGTTCGAGTCTTTGCTCCATCGATCGGCCGCTTCCTCTCCATCGATCCGGTGTTCGGAGGCAATGCGAACGCATATTCGTATCCGACGGACCCAATCACGGAGTTCGACCTCGACGGACGAGTGCTGGATCGAGGCGGCTACAACTACGGCAGATCCCTATCCACCGGGGGTGGATACTGGGGGAATCAAGCAGGCGGAGCCGCCTCGGGCACTAGTCGTATTCGCCTACGGGACAGTCTCACCGACTACGACAAACTGAAGTTGAATCTCGCGCAGCGATCCCTCATGAGTCAGCCCTACCGGCGTGTCATCGCCCGAGGCGCTGGAGTGCGAGCGGTGGGAAGGTTGACCAGGTCGTACGGTGGCAAATCGGGCGATTGGCTCAAGGTGTCCAGCGCGAAGTACGAGCCGGGACGAGGTCGCGCGTTCGAGATGCACTGGTACGAAAACGTGAAGACAGGTCAGCGTGTGGAGTACAAAACCAAGTTTACCGGGGGCAACTGATGGAGTCCGCGCCGAGCGAGGCACTGGCACCCCTGATCACGCTGCTGGAACTGCGCTTGATCGGCGAGGAGGAGGCGCAGCAAGCGATTCGGCATCACCTGGAATCAAGCCCACCAGGCGGGCGGGCCTGGGACTGGTACTGGGAGTCCGGTGTCGACTTGAGCGACCGTGAGCTGGTCAGCGAGATGCAGCAACTTGGGCTTCTTCCGACCTTGACACCAGTTGACGTGGTGCGAATCGCCGCGAGGCTGTGTCTCCAAGGGGAGATTGGGGCGTTGGACTATGCGGAGCACATATGGAGCGCATACGGGCAGCTGGATCCCTGGCCCGTGGAACAGGTCGGCGATCTGCTGCAGGCTCTCGATTTCGGCCCGGATTTCGACGGCCGTGGCGATCGTCGGGGCGATCGGATTGCGGCACTCTGCCTTGCGATCCTCGAATCCGCAGGTCTTGAACAACGGTAGAACGTGCCCTGGAGTGCCAGTTGGCCCTTGGCGAGGCAGGCGGTGCTGAAGCAGCCGGAAGCGGCTTGGGGATGTGCGGCCCCCAGGTGGTCGGTCCACCTGGCTCAGCCTGACGGACTTCGACCAGCAACTGCCGGGTCCAGCCCGGGGTTGCGCATCCTGCCGCAGCGGTCCTGTCAGGTTCGATCGAACGCTCGGGCGAGCAATGGTCCTCTCAAGATCATTTGACACCAACCGTGACACCAACGCGGCACGGACCGAACTGAATCTGCTCAGACCAAAAGCGACGAAAACCGTTGAGGCGACTGCGATCCCCGCACTTGGGCGGACCCCGTCGAACTGCCGGGCTGGACCCGTCAGGTCGTGGGTTCGAGCCCCACCCGCCCCACGAAAGTCGTTGGAATCAAACTGCTTCCACGACGCGCCCCCAGTCTGACACCAACCGGTGGTTCATGGTCACGGGCTCTCGTCGAGGATGCGACCGTTTGGCGGCGCGGCCGTGGCGCGACGCGCCGACACTGCCCTATGGGTCTGCGGCACGAGGCTGTATGCGTCTGCGCCATTCGCGTCGGGATCATCGGAATCGGTTGACATCCGATTACCGGTTCGCTCGGATGGTTGAGAGTGGAATCAGGTCGCCTGCCTCGTTGGTGGTCTGCGTGGGGGAGAGGCTGAGATGACCGATTGGTTTGCCACGTCCGGTCGTGGGTCGCGTTCGCGAGCGGGGATCGCTGCGTTCGCGAGTGCGGCGGTGCTCGTCGGTTTGCTGGGCACGGTGGGGCCGCAGGCGTCGGCATCTGCCGCGCAGAGCCAGGTGTCCACGGCGGCCAAGACTCCGTGGGACACGCTGCCGGTCGCTCCCGGTCCTGCTTGGCCGCGTGACCCGTCCGGTGGGACGGCGATCACGTCGGACCCGTGGCCGATCGAGCCTGCGCCGGCGATGCTCGCGGCATCGTCCACGGTGGTCGATCTCGGCGCGAAGGCCGCTCCGGCAGTGGGTCGCGCGGGCCTGCAGTTGACGGCACCGGACGCCGCGGTCGTGGCGGCGCTCGTTCCGGTCGATGCGGTCGTGCCGACCCAGATCACCGAGCCGCCGGCGACCGTGACGGACCCGGTGCCCGCCCAGACCACCGTCGGCGCCCCTTCGCCCGCTGGAACGCCGGCTCCTCCGGTCGCCGCACCAGCCGACACGGAGACTGCCCTTGTCAAGGGCGCTGCACCCGGTCTTGTCGTCCCTGATCTGAAGGCTCCGCCGGTGACGAGGGCGCGCATCGACACCCTGGCCCCCGAGGTGGCGAAGGCGTTGGGCAGCGAGCTGACCGCGTTCCAGGTCACGCGTGCGGACGGGCTGGCCGATGCGGGCGCGGTGCAGGTGCGCCTGGATGTGTCCGGCCTTGTGCATCAGCACGGTGGTGGCTGGTTGACCCGGTTGCGCGTGCTGCGCCAGTCCGATTGCGCGGTGAAGGCGCTCGAGGCAGCTGCCGGCGCCAAGCAGGTCGTGTCGGCGTGCGCCGCCCCGATCGCGGTGCCCACAACGTATGACGCGACGACGCAGACCCTGGTCGCGCTGGTCGGCGCCGACCCCGACCCGGTCGCCGTCACTACCCCGCCGATCGTCGCGCTGGCAACGACCACGTCGCCGGCTGTCTCGACGACGTCGGTCACGGGGGCTCCGCTTGCGGTGCCATCGGGCGGCGCGGCGGTGTTCACGCTGGCCGCTGGTGCCTCGGGTACGGGCGGGGACTACCGCGCGTCGGGGCTGTCCCCGGCGGGGCAATGGTCCCACGGCGGGTCGTCGGGCTCGTTCCAGTACAGCTACCCGTTCGACCTGCCGCCGGGCCCGGCGGGCTCG
Organism: Candidatus Nanopelagicales bacterium; assembly: GCA_038316965.1. Classification (GTDB taxonomy): domain Bacteria; phylum Actinomycetota; class Actinomycetes; order S36-B12; family CAIYMF01; genus Longivirga. The sequence goes on along the minus strand of JBBQAY010000011.1, from coordinate 56,077 downwards.
TCGTTCCCGCTGGCACTGACGTACGACTCGGGCGCGATCGATGGCATGTCGCAGGCCACTAACAACCAGGCTGGGTGGGCCGGTCTGGGCTGGGACCTTCCGATCGGCTCGATCGAGCGCCGTTTCAAGTCGTGCGCCGACGACGGCACCACCGACTCCCGCGCAGCGGACCTGTGCTGGGCCGGCCAGAACGCGGTCCTGTCCCTGAACGGCCAGTCCGGCGAGCTGATCCAGGACCCGACTGACTCCACCACCTGGCGCCTGGCCGCGGACCCGGGATGGCGGATCAAGCGCCTCACCCAGGCGTCGTCGAACAACGGCGACAACGACGGCGAGTACTGGCAGGTCACCGACCAGAAGGGCATCAAGTACTACTTCGGGATCGGCAAGGACGGCGCCAACGTCCTGGACTCCGCGGCCACGGTGCCGGTGTCGGGGAACAACTCCGGCGAGCCGTGCTACTCCGCGACGGCATCGGCGTCCTTCTGCGACCAGGCGTACCGGTGGAACCTGGACCTGATCATCGAGCCGCACGGTCTGCGCACCGCGATCACCTATGCCCAGGAGCGCAACAACTACGGGAAGATGAACTCCTCGTCCAACCTGGGCAACTACGTCTACAACACCTACCCGACCACGATCCAGTACGGCTCCACGGTGTCCACGTCCTACCCGCGGCGGGTCGTGCTGGGATCGGACAGGCGCTGCGCCACGCTGGACAGCACCTGCGTCGCCCCGTCCCCGGGCAACGACGCCGCCTACCCCGACGCCCCGCTGGACCTCAAGTGCACGGCTGCGCCCTGCACCGAGCATTCGCCGTCGTTCTTCTCCACCCGACACCTGACCGCGGTCACCGCGCAGGCGCTGGACGGGACGACCTGGCGATCGGTGGACCGCTGGGACTTGACGCATGCGTTCATAGACCCTGACACCTCGACCACGGCGGACGATCAGGAGCAGGCCCTGATCCTCTCGGCGATCAGCCGCACGGGCACGTACTCCCCGTCCGCTGGCTACACCTCGCCCGGGATAAAGTTGCCGACCACATACTTCGGCATCACCAAGCTTGCGAACCGGGTCGACTATTCCTACGCGCTCGGTGTGCTACCGATGACGCTGCCGCGCGTGAGCCGGGTCAGGACCGAGCTGGACGGCGTCTCGGACGTCACCTACGGCCAGCCCGACCCGTGTACGCCGGTCGCGTTGCCGAGCCCGGCGACGAACACGACCAACTGCTACCCGCACTACTCCGCTCCGGAGGGCGGCGCGGCCGGGTTCGGCTGGTACAACAAGTGGCTCGTCTCCACCGTCACCGACACCGACGAGGCGTCCGGATCTCCCGCCCGCCTGCACACCTACACCTACACCGGCGGCGGGGCCTGGCATCGCGACGACAACGACTTCGCCCCTGCGAACACGTTGACCTGGTCGATCTGGCGAGGCTACGGCACGGTCAAGGTCGTCGACGGGGCCACGACCGCCCCGGGGTCGGCTGACTCCGAGGTCACGGTCACCAAGTACTTCCGCGGCATGCACGACGACCAAGCGGCCACCGGACAGAAGAGTGTCACGGTCGCGAACACCGTCGGCACCCCGACCAGCTATTGGGACTGGAACGACCTGGCCGGAAGGCCTCTGCAGGTCGAGCACACCACGAACGGCGGGACGAACCTGTCCGCCACGGTGAACGAGTACTGGCGCAAGGTCACCGTCAACGCCGTGGGCGACGAGCGGTCCGATGCCTGGTACACGCGCGTGTCGCAGGTCGACTCCTACGACTACGGCGGCGGTGGTGGGACCCCGCGCCACACAGTCGAGGCATCGCTCTACGACGACACCTACGGCTACCTGGTCAACGCCCAGCACCTGGGCCTGACCACGACCGCCGGGGATGACACCTGCACCGCCTACAGCCGGTTCCCCAACCCCACGCTCTGGCTGGTCGACTTCCTCGCCGTCGAGCGGCTGTACGACGGGTCGTGCACCACGGGGACGATGCAGACCCAGACCCGGTCGTACTACGACGGGGCCGCCGCCTACACGACCGCTCCGACCACCGGCGACCCGACCCAGAGCATCGTCAACACCTCCGCGACCGCCAGCCAGACCACTGCGCGCGGGTTCGACACCTACGGCCGCGTCACCACCGAGAACCCCTGGGGCCGACGCGGAACCACCACCGCCTACACCGGAGGGGCGTTCCCGACCAGCGTCCTGACCAGCACCAGCGACGGCACGGTGGCCCTGAGCGCGGAGTCCGTCATGGACCCGGTCCGCGGTGCCTCGCTGGTGGTCAAGGAGAACAGTCGCCAGGTCGGCGGGGTTGTTCCGACGACCACGCTCGGGTACGACGCGCTGGGCCGTCTCACCGGCGTGTGGCGGCCCGGCCGGCCGATCGCGGGCACCGCGAGCACGGTGTTCGAGTACCAGATCGGCGATGTCGCCCAGCCGATGGTCACCACGCGCGTCGCGCAGAACGCGACCACCTACCTGTCCTCCTACGCCCTGCTCAACTCCTACGGCGAGCCGCGCGAGACCCAGGTGACCGCCACCGGCGCCACCGGACGCACCGTGACCGCGACCACCTACGACGACGTCGGCCGGGTCGCGATCGACAAGGGACCTGTGTTCGCCACGGGGGCCGCAGGCACCAGCGGGCTGCTGAACCCGCCGGTCGGCAGCGTCGGCCATTACGTCCAGCACGCCTACGACGCCGCCGGCAGGCCCCTGAGCGACACGACGGGGAGCGCAGGCAACGACAAGTTCGCCACCACCTACAGCTACGCCCCCGGAGCCACGACCACGACCCCGCCGAACCAGGCAGCCACCACGACCACGCTGGACGCGTTCGGCCGCGTCTCGCGGCTGGACGCCGTCGACGAGTCCAGCGCCGGCGCCGAGGGCGTCGTCACGTACGACTACAACGCCCGCGGCGACCTGATCACCGTCGCGCAGACCAGCCCCGGCGGCCCGGTCCTCTCGACGACCTACAGCTACGACTGGATCGGGCGGCGCCTAACCAGCAGCGACCCCGACACCGGCGTGATCCGCACGACCTACACCGACAACGCCGACGACGCGACGATCACGACCGACGTCATGAACCCCGCCGCTCCGACCACGGTCCTGTCCACCACGGTCGCGGCGTACGACGGCGCGGGTCGCCACATCACCGACACCGGCGGCAGCCCGGCGGCGGTCAAGGCTCGCTGGACCTACGGCTCCACTGTCGACTCCTCCGGCCTGCTGCAGTCCACCAGCTCGGTCGACGCCTCCGGGACGACCCAGACCACCACCTACGGCTACGACACCCGCGGACGCGTCATCAGCCAGACGCTGCCCGCTCCCGGCATCACGACCGTGGTCGCCGGGGTCTCCTACCCGAACTCCTACCCGCTGACGTTCGGATACGACGAGGCCGACCACCAGACGACCGTGAAGCTCCCGGCGGTCGGGCAGGCACCCGAGGAGACCATCACCACCGGCTACGACTCCCTCGGCATGGTCGACACCCTCGTCGGTGCCCGCACCTACATGTCCCAGGTCATGCACGACACCCTCGGCCGGCTGTCCGGGCGGGTCCTGGGCTCATCCGCCCTCGCCTCCGCCGCGTACGTGACGCGCGCGTTCACGTGGGACCCGCCCACGGGAGGCCTGAGCACCTCGACCACGACGGTGTCCGTGCGCGACGCCGTGAACCCCGCGGTCTCGACCGTCTCGTCGAACCTCGGCTTCACCTACCGGGACGACGACCTCGCCGCCATCGACGAGACCGGCCCCAGCACCGCGTTCGCCGAGCGTCAATGCTTCACCTACGACGCCCGCGGCCGCCTGGCCCAGGCCTGGACCCGCCCAGCCTCGGGTCTGTGCAGCGACCAGACCAACTTCCAGTCCGGGCCCGCCCCCTACAAGACCACGTACACCTACGACGGCCTCGGCCGCCCGCTGCAGACCGCGCAGCAGCGCGGGATCGTCGCCACCGGCACTGCGCAGACCGCGAACCTGTCGTTCGACTACACCGGTGCCAGCCCCCGGCCGGCGCACGGCCCGGGCAGCGTCTCCGGGCATCCCGCCGGCACGATCAACCTCACCTACGCCAGCGACGGATCCGGGAAGGTGCAGACCCTGGTGCAGGGCTCGCAGACCCGGACGCTGGGCTACGACTGGGCGCAACGCCTGGCCAGCGTCACCAGAACCATCACGGCCGGCCCGACCACGACCGCCGGCTACTCGTACGACGCCGACGGGAGCCTGTGGAAGCGCACCGACCCGTCGGGCACCACCCTGTACCTGGGCAACGACCAAATCCTCATCCCGGCCCCAGGCGCCACACCCCTGGTCACCCGCACCTACACCGCCGAGGGCACTGCCGTCGCCGTCCGCGTCACCACCGCGACCAGCGGCGCCGCTGGCTCGTGGATCACCGGCGACGTCCAGGGCACACCCGCCCAGGAGGCCAACTGGACCAGCGGCGCCCTCACCCGACGCCTCGCCGACCCCAGCGGCCAGCTGCGCAACGGCCAGGCCATCCCCACCACCCCGCAAGCGGGCGCAGGCACGCCGATCACCCTCGGCACCGACACCATCACCGGCTTCGCGAATCTCCCGGGCCAGCGCGGCTTCCTCGGCAACGTCGAAGACCCCACCAGCAACCTCGACCTGCTCGGCGCCCGCACCTACGACCCCAGCCTGGGCATCTTCCTGCAACCCGATCCGCTCGCCTCACCCGGCAGCATCGAATCCCTCTCCGCGTTCCTCTACGCCGTCGGCAACCCCGTCGCCTTCAGCGACCCCACCGGCCTGTGGCCCGACATCAACATCGACATCGGCGCCGTCCTCAAGGTCGCCGCCACCGTCGCCGTCGCGGTCGCCGTCACCGTCGCGGTCGGGGCCGTCTGCGCCACCGGCGTCGGATGCCTCGTCCTGGCCGGCGTGGCCGCTGGGGCCGCCGCGGGTGCCTCCGGGAACCTGCTGGACGTAGCAACCGGCGACGCCGAATTCAGCGCCGCAGCCCTAGCCAAGGACACCCTCATCGGTGGAGCCATCGGAGGCCTGACAGCAGGCGCCGGAGGCCTACTCGGCGCAGGGGCCAAACGTGTCGCCGCAACCGCCCTTGGCGGCAAGGTCACTACGAAGATTTCCCAAGTAAAGGGGATGTTCACCCGCGGCGGCTCCACCGAGCCTCGAACTGGTGCCGGTGCCGTCACCGAGAACAGCGACGGTGTTGCGGGGACGGCCGCCAGGATGTGCAGCTTCGCTGCGGCAACACCTGTGTTGATGGCCGACGGGACCAGGAAGCCGATCGCGGATGTCAAGGTGGGCGACCGCGTGCTCGCAACCGACCCTGAGACCGGCGAGAAGACTGGCAAACGGGTCGAGCGTGTCTTCGCCCATCACGACACCCTGACCGATCTGCAGTTGGCCGACGGAGAGGTGGTCACCACTACTGAAGACCACCCCTATTGGTCGGTAGACGACCGGGTCTTTGAGCGGGCCGACCAGCTTGCATACGGCGAGAACGTTCTCACCGCCGGGGGACGCCCGGTGAAGGTCTCGGGGCTGATGCCTGCGACCGTTCGGGGCGGGCTGGCCTACAACCTTGCCGTAGAGGACATCCACACTTACCACGTCGGACGGGATGAGATCCTTGTCCACAACACGTGTTCCATCCACGGCAACTCTCTAAGCAGTCCCAAACCGACGACGCTGTACCGTCTGGATGACGCGGATGGCAACCTGCTGAAGTGGGGCATCACGAGCCGCACGAACCCGCAATCGAGATACGCGCAGACGTTTCTGCGCGACAAGAACCTCGTCCCGGTTGCGACAGGGACCCGGCGCGAAATGGCCCGGATGGAGCGGTGGATGGTTGAGCACCACCGAGGCCCCTTGAACCGGGAACCGTGGGCGGGAGGCGCTTGGTGATAGGCGCGCAGGAGGCCCCTAAGACGCTGTCCATCGGGGTCGTCTTCGGCGGCTCGCCGGAGGTCGACACTCTCTGGGAGCCTGAGACTCGACGCGTCATGAAGTCAGTCATTTCGCACCGGGAGGGTGTCAGTAGTCCGCTGTGCCTGAACGTCGTATTCCACATTGAAGGCCGTCTATTGCCGCCGCTTGATTTCGACGGCGCCCGCACCGGCCGATTCAGCCGCAAGACGATGGAAGTCGTGATTCAGGCGGCCCTCCCCCGTGAGCCGGTCAAGGATCGCCGAGCGGCGCTGCTTGCCGCCTTTCGTGATGCCGTCGCAGAGGCGGAAGGATTCGCGCGCCGACGGAAGATTTCTGACGGTCTGCCTGAGATTTGGGGCATCGTTGACGCCGTCGAACGTGAGCCGTTGGAGGGCAACTGTTGATGGCGCGAGCCCGCTGAGCGCATTTCCCGGCCCGTGCCAGCAGCCCGGCCGTGCTCGAGCAGCGTGCGACGAGGGTGCTGGTGGGAACATGGCAGAGCATGCCGGTCACACTCCGTCACTATTCACATCGCCGAGGTCAGGGTTGCTCGGCGTGGCTCATCGGGCTGTTGAGTGAGTGGTCAGATCAAGTTCGTTTGACACTGTGCGGCCCCCCGATCTTCGGTCTGTGCGGCCCCCCGATTTTCGGTCTGTGCGGCCCCCCGATTTTCGGTCCATCTCGTGCGAGAGGCTGGCGGTCGGTGTGTACGGCCCCCAAGTTCTCGAGCCAACCGCGCCGTCTGCGTGACGATCTTCGTCCGGAGTCCTTTGGTCCCCGTCCCTGGTCGCGCATCCGCGGTATCGGATTGGTCAACTTCGGTCTCAGCGACCGGTTGAAGAAGGGTCAGATCAAGATCGTTTGACACCAACCGTGACACCAACGCTGGTCGGACCGAACTGAATGCGTCCGGACTCGAAGCGACGACAACCGTTGAAACGAGGTCGATCCGCGCACTGCGGCAGATGCGCCCGACCTGTCGGGCTGGACCCGTCAGGTCGTGGGTTCGAGCCCCACCCGCCCCACGAACGTCGTGTGTTGCCGCGGTCCGTCGAGCCGAAGTGCCTGTGCCTGTTTAGGGTTGTCTCGTGATCTCCCTGTCGGCACTGGCCGCTCTCGCTGAGACCTACCGGTCCGAGCTGGATTCACCTGTCGCGCCCATCCAGATCGCCGATCGGGTCTTCCCTGCTGACGGACCGCCGCTGCTCATGGGGTGCATCAACCTCTCGCGTGACTCGACGTACCGGGAGAGCGTCGCCACCTCGACCGAGTCAGCGATCCGCAAGGGCCGGGTGCTCGCAGCCCAAGGCGCGGATCTCGTCGACCTCGGCGCCGAGTCGACCACGGCCAAGGCTGCTCGGATCAGCGCGGAGCAGCAGGCGGAGTCACTCGTGCCGGTGGTGCGCGCCCTGGCGCAGGACGGCGTACTGGTCTCTGCGGAGACCTACGAGCCGGTGGTGGCGGAGGCGTGCCTGGAGGCGGGTGCCTCGGTCCTCAACTTCACCGGTGCCGCGCGCCAGGACGAGGTGTTCGCGCTGGCTGCGAAGTACGACGCGACAGTCGTGCTGTGCTACGTCCGCGGCGACGACGTCCGTGACATCAGCGACGTCGACCTCGATGTCGACCCAGTGCCGGGCCTGGTTGCCCACTTCACCGCACGGGTGGCGGCCGCCCGGCAGGCGGGGGTCGACAAGATCGTGATCGACCCCGGCATGGGGTTCTACTACGGCAACCTCGTCGACCCGCAGGTCCGTCTCCGGCACCAGTCGCGCGTCATCACGCACACGTTCCGTCTTCGCACGCTCGGGCTGCCCGTGTGCCACGCGCTGCCCCACGCGTTCGACATCTTCGAGGACGAGTTCCGGACGGCCGAGGGATTCTTCGCGGTGCTGGCCATGCTCGGCGGGACCAGCATGCTGCGAACCCACGAGGTGCCCCAGGTGCGCGCCGTCGTCCGGGCGATGCGTTCGCTGACCATCAGCTGACCGCCAGAGCCGCCCGGGGGCGAGGAATCGGCCCTGGATCGGTGGCGCTGGGGTGCTCCGGCCGGCGCCTCGAGCTGACTATGTCGACCCCCCACGGTCACCCGACCGGAGGATCTTTCGTCACAGCGGGCCATCGCAGCGAAAACGTGACCGGAAGTGCTGGCGGTGGTCACGGGTGGCACCTAGGTTGCCGCGTGGACCACGGACGATCTCCGTGGCCGAGCGAGCGCCGGGCCGCATGCGGCCTGGCCGAAGAATTGGGGAGGGAACACGTGCGTCGACCCGTAGTTGGGCTTCTGGGTCTCGCCCTGGTGTGCGGAAGCATCGCCAGTGGAGGGGCAACAGCGAGCGCAGTATCGACCGATGGAGCCAAGGCACCGTCAGCGGTGTCCAAGGCCAGGAGTGAGAACCACGACCTGCCGAACCCGCTCGAGCAGAAGCGTCGCGCCGAGCGCGAAGCTGCCTGGAAGGCGGTTCTGGCGGGAACGGCGAAGCCGGTGCAGCGGGGCGGCAGCACCGTCGTCGACCTCGGTCCCGGTTCGGGTGCCACCGCGGCCAACGCGTCCTCGCGTCGGCAGTCCGCGGGATACAGCACCAACAAGACTCACAACTACGTCGAGCTCGCACGCGAGTCGACCGACAAGATCTTCGTGATCCTCGCGGAGTTCGGCAACGACCGTGACGCGGCGTACCCCGACGTCGACAGCGACCCGACCACACCCGGGCCGACGACCTTCGACGGCCCGCTGCGCAACGCGATCCCGAAGCCGGACAAGACCGACAACGCGACCGTGTGGCAGAAGGACTCCAACCAGGCCTTCTACCAGAAGACCTACTTCGGCACCGGGTACGGCGTCGAGTCGCTCAAGACCTACTACGAGCGTCAGAGCTCCGGCCGCTACAGCGTCGACGGCACCGTCTCCAACTGGGTGAAGGTGAAGTACAACGAGGCGCGCTACGGCCGCAACGATTGCGGCGACGTCGTCTGCACCAACACGTGGGCACTCATCCGCGACGCAGCCGACCAGTGGGTCGCCGACCAGAAGCTCGCCGGACGCAGTGACGCCGACATCGCGGCCGAGCTCGCCACGTTCGACCAGTGGGACCGCTACGACGCCGATGGTGACGGCGTCTTCAACGAGCCCGACGGCTACATCGACCACTTCCAGATCGTGCACGCCGGTGGCGACGAGGCCGACGGCGACCCGTACCAGGGTGAGGACGCCATCTGGAGCCACCGCTGGTACGCCTACTACGACGGCTCGAACGGTGACGGCCCCGCGGCCGCCCCGTTCGGCGGCACACAGATCGCCGACACTGGCATCTGGATCGGCGACTACACCATCCAGCCTGAGAACGGCGGCCTGTCGGTCTTCACCCACGAGTACGGCCACGACCTCGGTCTGCCGGACCACTACGACACGGCGGGCGGCGGCGACAACGGCGTCGACTGGTGGACCCTCATGGCTCAGAGCCGTGCGTGGAAGCCGGGCGACCAGGGCATCGGGACACGCTCTGCCGACCTCTCGGCGTGGGACAAGTTCCAGCTCGGCTGGCTCGACTACAGGGTCGCGTTCGCAGGTCAGACCAAGACCCTGAAGCTCGGCCCGCACGAGTACAACACCGCGAACCCGCAGGCCCTCATCGTGGTGCTCCCGCCGAAGGACGTCACGATCGACCTCGTTCCTCCGAAGTCGGGTGCCAACGACTGGTGGTCCGGATCCGGTGACAACCTCGACAACACGCTCACGCGTCCGGTCGCCATCCCGGCGGGTCCGTCCGCGACCCTCACGTTCCAGGCCAACTGGGACATCGAGGACTGCGGCCCCGGAGTCCCGTGCGACTACGCGTATATCGAGGTCGACGACGGCACCGGCTTCAAGTCGCTGCCCGCCGCCGGTCTCACCACGCCCACGGAGAGCAACGGCATCAAGGGCTCCAGCCTCGGCGCCTGGGTGCCGGCCACGGTCGACCTGTCGGCGTACGCCGGCAAGTCCGTGAGCCTGCGCTTCCGCTACCAGACCGACGGCGCGGTCGGTGGGATCGGCTTCTTCGCCGACGACATCGCCGTCACCTCGGGTGCCACCACGGTGTTCTCGGACGGCGCGGAGAGCGGCGACAACGGCTGGACCGCTGACGGCTTCGCCGCCGTCGGCGCCTCCTCGACCGCGCCGTACGACCACTACTACATCGCGTCGTACCGCGCGTACACGTCGTACGACACGTACCTGAAGACGGGCCCGTACAACTTCGGGTTCAACAACGTGAACAGCAACAAGGTCGAGCACTTCCCGTACCAGGACGGCCTGCTGATCTCGTACTGGGACACGTCGTTCAACGACAACAACAAGAGCGAGCACCCCGGCGAGGGCCTGATCCTCCCGATCGACTCGCACCCCGTGCCCCTGCTGCGCAACGACGGCACGCCGTGGCGTGGCCGGGTGCAGGTGTACGACGCCCCGTTCTCGGTGCAGCGCACGGACGCGCTCTACCTGCACCTGAACAGCGAGCTCAACAAGATCAAGAGCCAGTCGGCGCAGCCGGTCTTCGACGACAGCCGCACCTACTGGTACGCGTCGGCGCCTGGTGCCGGTGTGAAGGTCCCCAACGCGGGCGTTCGCATCAGGGTGATCAACCAGCAGAAGACGACGATGTGGATCAAGCTCAGCTCGACCTCCTGAGGTCGATGAGCACGAGCTGCTAGCACGACAGGGCGGGCCGGGAGCACAGCTCCCGGCCCGCCCGGGCGTGCTCCGGCGGCGCCGATCAGGCGATGACGGCGAAGCCGCCGACCCAGCTGGTCTTCTCGGCTGCGGCCAGCGTGATCTGCAGGAAGCCCACGGCCTCGAGCTCGCGTGCGCGCTTGAGCGAGCCGGCGTCGATGGCTGCGAGGCCACCACCGGTGACGAGCGCGGAGACCGTGGCCTTGGCCTCGGCGTCGTCGCCCGCGATCAGCACGGTGGTGGTCAGCCCGCCGACGGTGCCGGAGGCGAGGGTGGCGGCAAAGTTGGTGTTGAAGGCCTTCACGACCTTCGAGCTCGGGAGGGCGGCGGCGATCTCCGCGGCCTGGGAGGAGTCGGCGGGCACCACGAGGTCGTCGAAGGTCTCGTAGTTCACGGGGTTCGTCGGGTCGACGACGATCCTTCCGGCGAGCTGCTCGCCGCGGGCGGCGAGGATCGCCGCGACGGCGGGGTGGGGCACCGCGAGGACGACGATGTCGCCGGTGATCGCGGTGTCGGGCGTGGTCGTGTCGAGGACCTGGACGTCGTGACCGCCCTTGGCCGCGATGCCGGCGACTGCCGAGCCGATGTTGCCCTTGCCGATGATGGTGACGGTAGCCATGAGGTGCTCCTGGGGTGACGGTGTGATTGCTTGACGCTTCAAGTAACAACGGAGGAGGTGATAGTTGTTCCGTCAAGTAATGGCGTACCATGGGCGTATGAGCACCCGATGGCTGGACGACGACGAGCGCGCGGCCTGGATCCGGCTGGCGGCGCTGACAGAGCTGCTGCCGAACGCCCTCGACGCCCAGCTGCGCCGGGACGCCGACCTCACCCACTACGAGTACTGGGTGCTCTCGATGCTGTCGGAGGCCGAGGCGCGCACGCTGCGCATGACGGCCCTGGCCGAGCGCACCAACGCCTCGTTGTCGAGGCTGTCGCACGTGGTCTCGCGTCTGGAGGGCCGTGGCCTCGTCGAGCGCTTCCCGTGCCCGGAGGATCGCCGTGCCACCAACGCCCGGCTGACCGCTGCAGGCTGGAAGAAGATCGTGGCAACGGCACCTGGGCACCTGGACACCGTGCGTGAGCTCGTCGTCGACGGTCTCACCCGCGAGCAGCTCGGGCAGCTCGCAGCCATTGCTGACGTCATCCTCGCCCGGGTCGATCCCGAGCAGCGGGCGAGTGGCCCGCTGCACGGCTAGAGGAACGCGTCAGGCAGGAACCGGGGCGCCTGCGCGAGCGAGCGCCAAACGGACGTCGGCCACGAACGCGTCGACCTCGGCTTCGGTGTGGTCCCACGCCGTCATCCAGCGGACCTCGCCGACCGTCTCGTCCCAGTCGTAGAACTCGTACGTCGTACGCAGGTCGTCGATGACAGCCCGCGGCAGTCGTACGAACACCGCGTTCGCCTCGACGGGTCGCGGCATCTCGACGAGACCCTCGAGGCCGGCGGCGAGGCGCTGCGCCATCGCATTGGCGTGCGAGGCGTTGTCGAGCCAGAGATCGGTTCCGAGCAGGGCCTCGAACTGGGCAGAGACGAAGCGCATCTTGGAGGCCAGCTGCGCGCTGGACTTGCGCACGTAGTCGAGATGCGGTGCGGCGTCAGGGTTCAGGACGACGACGGCCTCGCCGAGCATGAGGCCGTTCTTCGTGCCGCCGAACGACACGACGTCGACCCCGGCGTCCGTGGTGAACGCGCGCAGCGGCACACCGAGGTGTGCGGCGGCGTTGGCGATGCGCGCGCCGTCCAGGTGCACTCTGAGGCCGAGGGAGTGCGCGTGGTCGCAGATCGCGCGGATCTCCTCGACCGTGTACGCCGTGCCGAGCTCGGTGGTCTGCGTGATGCTCACGACCTGCGGCTGTGCGCGGTGCACGTCGTCCATGCCTCGGGCCTCGAGGTCGATGAGCGCGGGCGTGAGCTTGCCGTCGTGCGTCGCGATGGTCAGCAGCTTCACTCCGCCGATCTTCTCGGGTGCGCCGCACTCGTCCACGTGGATGTGCGCGGTGGACGTGCACACGACCGCGCCGAAGCGCGTGGTCATCGCGGCAAGCGCCACGACGTTGGCGCCCGTCCCGTTGAAGACCGGGAACGCCTCAGCCTGCTCGCCGAAGTGGCGTCGGAACGTGTCCTGCAGGCGCATGGTCGTCGAGTCGCGGCCGTACGCCGGCTCGCGGCCGACGTTGGCCGCAGCGATCGCGTCGAGGACGGCGGGGTGGACGCCGGAGTAGTTGTCGCTGGCGAAGCTGGTCACGGGACGAGCACCTTCCGAAGGCCGTTGGCGGTCGTGGCGTCGAGATCCCACAGAGCCACCGTCTCGGCGGCGAGGTCAGCGACGTCGGTGTAGCCCGGGAACGTCTTGTCGGGGTCGGCTGCCCGCATCGCGTCGTGGACGAGCGCCTTGACGACGAGGGTGGTCGCAGCGGCATGCTCCGGGGCGAGCTTGGTGAACGAGTCGGCGAGGGCGGAGGTCCACGACTCGGCCGCGGACTTGGCGGCGGCGTACGCCGCGTTGCCGGCCGTGGGCTTCTCCGCGGCAGCGGCCGAGACGATCACGAACTCGCTGCGCGGGGAGGCGAGCAGATGGTCGTGGTAGGCCAGCGACACGTGCTGCAGCGTGCGGACAAGCAGGTCGAGCATGAGCTCGGAGTCGGCCACGGTGTTGTCGAGGAAGCCCTTGCCTCCGCGCCAGCCGCCGACGAGGTGCACGACGCCGTCCACGCGCGCGGGGGCGCTCGGGTGCGAGGCCGCGACGGCGTCGGCCCATGTCTTCACGGCGTCGGCGTCGAGGAGGTCGACGACCTGGCCGGTGAAGCGCTCGGCGTCGTCGCCGAGGAGGGCCGAGATTGCGTCGAGCTTCGCCTGGTCGCGGTCGGCGCCGGCGACGCTGGCGCCCGTCGCGATGATCGCCTGCACCATCGCCGTACCCGCGGGGCCGCCGGCTCCGGTGACGACGACCAGCGAGCCTGCGCCGAGGGCGCTCATGCGCGGATCCCGCGCGCGGACTCGACTGCGGGGGAGACCTTCTTGGCGAGGATCTCGAAGAACATGCTGAGGGGGAACTCGTCAGGGAGCACGGAGTCGTTGTACTCCTTTGTGGACGCCTGCGCGCCCATCGCGGCAAGTCCGTGCTGCCAGGTCGAGGCGACGTGCGGCTCGACGAACTCGCTCACGAGGTCGTAGGTGGCCTGCCAGTGGCTCGCCTTGTTGCGGTCGATGCTCGTTCGGTAGAGCTCCTCGATCCGCTGCAGCAGCCCTTGCGCGACGACGACGACCGTGTCCCAGTCGATGGAGAGCGTGGCGTCGGACCACGTGAGCGCGCCCTCGCGGCGGAGCGCGGCGAAGAGCAGCTGGCCACCGACGCTGTCGTAGTTGCGGTGACGCGTGCCGCTGACGGGGAAGCGCAGGCAGCGGTCGAGGATCACGGCGTACTGCACGAGACGTGCGCCGGCGACGCCCTGCTTCTCCAGCGCGACGGCGGCACGGAACGCCGTGAGGTCGCAGCGCAGCTCCTCGATCGCATACAGCCAGTAGGGCAGGCGCTGCTTGACCAGGAACGGGTCGAACGGCAGGTCGCCGCGCATGTGCGCGCGGTCGTGGACGAGGTCCCAGAGGACGAAGGTCTCCTGCGCGACGCGCTGGTCGGCGAACAGCGGTGCGGCGTCGTCCGGCATCGTGATGCGCAGGGCCTCGACGGCGGTGCCGACCACGTGGCGGAAGCGGGCGGCCTCGCGGTCGCAGAAGATCGCACCCCACTCGAACGACGGCGCCTCGCGGACGGCGACGGTCTCGGGGAACAGCACCGCGCTGTGGGTGTCGTAGCCGGCGGTGAAGTCGCTGAAGGCGACGGGCACGAACTTGTCGTTGGGGTACTGCTCGGCCTCGATGCGCGCGACCCACTCCGGCCAGAACACGCTGAGCAGTACGGCCTCGAGCTTGCGTTCGGTGCTGCCGTTCTGCGTGAACATCGGGAAGAGCACGAGGTGCTCGAGCCCGTCGACACGCTGAGCCATCGAGTCGAACGCCACGAGCGAGTCGAGGAAGTCGGGGGTGCCGAAGCCCTCGGCCGTCCACCGGCGCAGGTCGTCGACGAGCGCGACGTGGTAGGCCTTGTCGTGCGGCAGCGCGGGCGAGAGCGCCTCGATGCCGGAGACGATCGCCTCGACGAGCCCGCCTGCGGCGGCATGGGCGGTGGAGTCGGGGATCGAGCCGTCGGCGGCCTGGCGCGAGCGCAGCTCGGACACAGCGGCCTTGACCGCGAGCCAGGCCTCGCTGGTGGCGAGGTCCGAAACGGGGGCGGTGTAGGTCGTGGACAACAGATCCTCCGGCACATCAGGAATCAGACAGGAAGAATTGCGGTCTGACTCGGGATAGACCGTAAGAATAGGTGAGCCAACCCTGATCCGCAAACGCAGGCGGACAGGGTCGGGTCAGCGGCTGACGCGCGGTCCCAGCAGGTCCCAGCGGTTGCCGAAGGGATCGACCACGACCACGACCGCGCCGTACTCCTCGTGGCGCGGCTCGCCGAGCACGGTGGTGCCGGCCGCCCGGAGCCGCGCCAGCGCATCGTCGAAGTCGGACACGCGCAAGAAGAAGCCCACGCGGCCGCCTGCCTGGTTGCCGAGGGCCGTGCGCTGCTGATCGGTGTCGGCCACGGCGAGCAGGAATCCGGTCGCCCCCGAGGACGGGCGGACGACGACCCAGCGCTTGAGCCGGCCGTCGTTCGTGAGGGATGGGGAGTCCTCCGCGAGCTCGAAGCCGAGGACGTCGGTGAACCACGTGATCGCGCGGTCGTAGTCGTCGACCAGGAGGGTCACGAGATCCAGGTGTTGCGCGGGCGGTGGGAGGTCGGCTGCCATCCGTCCACGCTAGACGCCGCGGTCCCCGCGCCGGGGCAGTGTCGTGCACTACCGACGGCTGGTGCGGGGATTGATGCCAGACGTCGACCTGGCTCACGACGTGCGCGCACGTCGTCCTGTGCCGTCGCCACCGGCGGCGTGTGTCGCGGCTGACGCCGACGCACTGTGCCCTCGCGCGGGGGAGAGGACCGTGCCGCGTTGTGGGTGCCGACTACCTGTGGTCGGGCCTGTGGACGACACGCCGGCGGACCAGTCCTGTGGATAGTGAGTCGCTGAGATCGGTTGGGGTTGCTGTGGATTGCGGGGGTGCGCCGACGGTGGACTGTCGGAGGTGCCGGGCAGGATGGGTGTCATGAGTCAGGCCACCGGTGTCGATGTGGGGCGTGAGTTCACGCGCCTGGTCGCGGGGGTGCGGGGGATGCTGACCGAGGCGTGCGTGCTGGCGGGTTCGGGTGCGGTGTCGGACGTGCAGCTGGCGGGTCTGCACGAGCTGGCGGCGGAGCTGGTGCGGGTCCGGGATGACGCCTCATCGCTGGTCGGGCTGGCGGTGGAGCGCCTGGATGCGTCGGGGGTGCTGTTGACGCAGGGGTTCGGGTCGACGAAGGCGTTCTTGACCCAGCGCACCGGGATGGCCCCGGGCAAGGCCGGGGCAGTGGTCTCGGCCGCCCGCAAGCAGCGGTCGTACGCCGCGACGCGGATCGCGCAGGTCGCCGGCCGGGTCACCCCCGATGCTGCTGCGGCGTTGATCCGGGGGTCGGAGGCCGCGATCGCGGACAAGACCGACGCGGACAGGGTGCAGTGGCGGGAGTTCTGCGAGGACTACCTGCTCCCGATCGCGGAGCAGCAGTCGGTGGAGGAAGTCGCCGGGGCTGCCTCGGTCTTGAAGGAGATCCTCGACCCGGAGGCTGCGTCGCGCCGGGTCGAGGAGGCGATGGCGTCCCAGTTCCTGTCGGTGACGCAGGTCGGGGACCAGTTCGTCCTCAAGGGCGCGTTGACGTTGGAGAACGGGGCAGCGCTCAAGGTGCTGCTCGATCGGATGCGGGACGCGAAGTACCGCGACGGGTCCCTCACGCCCGATGAGCAGCTGACCGGGGATGACGCGGTCGATGAGCGGCGGCGACGCCATGCGGCCCCTCATCAGGACGCACTTTCGCTGGCGCAGCTGGTGCAGACGTGGCTGGGCAACGGCCTGGTCGGTCAGTCCCACGGGGTGAAGCCCCACATCACCGTGATCACGACGGTCGACGACGTGACCGCTGGGTTCCCCGGCGAGCTGATCGTCCCCGGCTACGCCAACCCGGTGCTGGTGAACGGCGACACGGTCAAGCGGATGCTGTGCGACGCGTCGGTCACCGAGCTGTCGTCCGCAGGGTCGGTGGTGGACCGGCATGCGCACCTGCACGACGGTGTCCCCTGCCACGGCCCCGCCCACCACGGCCCCGCCCACCACGGCCCCGGCCACCACGGCAGTGTTCGCCGCTCCCAGCACACCCAGGCCCAGCACGGTCTCGGCCTGCTCCACCCGGTCGCGGGCTGCGAGCTCAACGCGGACTCCGCGCGGCTGCTGCGGCGTCGGCATCACGTGTGGGAGGAGGGACGCCGCTACCGCACCGTCCCACCCCGGATGCGTCGGGCGTTGGAGATCCGAGACCGGCACTGCGCGTTCCCGGGCTGCCGGATCGGGATCGGCTGGTGCGAAGCCCACCACATCCTCGAGTGGGATGACGGCGGCCAGACGAACCTCGACAACCTGACCCTGATCTGCTCCCGCCACCACCACGCAGTGCACGAAGGTGGCTGGACCATCACCCCGAACCCCGGCATCGACCCCGGCTGCCAGACCTGGCTCACCTTCGAACCCCCCGACCCCGCGCCCCCACGAACCCAGCCCTGAAGAAGGGCCGGCCGCGAGGAATCAACCAGCACGACCCAGAGACCGCACCACCCACGAGGGAGCGGTCCCACCGTCATGCCCGGAACCCAGCGACCCCGCCCAATATCCGGCATTAGGGCTCGCTGCCGCCCAAAATCGACGCCCCCCGGCTTCTTCTCGCCATGCCGGTCAGCCGCATCAGTCCGAGCTTCTCGTAGAACGGTGCGACTCCTTCATCGCACACAAGGTCCGTCATGTACACGTCTCCGATGACGTGGATGAGGAGCTGTACAAGTTCGGAGCCGATGCCAGCGCCACGGTGGGTGGCCCGGACCTCGAGAAGCGGAATGTAGGCCGCCAGCTCCCCGTCCGAGAGCGCGTTGACGAACCCGACAACATGGCCGTCGTCTAGCGCCAGAACAACATGCGTGCTGTTGGCCAGAACTCTCAGCAGAGCAACTGAGCTCGGAGGTACCGGCCAGCCCTCGAAGAATCCGCGGAAGTCATCCGCGTTCAGCCCCGTCAGATCGGTCCGATAGGAGATCACGCAGCCAATGATGGCGGAACCGAACGCTGCCGCACCGACTTGGCTGAAGGGCGGGGAAGGGCGCTGGCTGATGCTCGGTCATCCTTGAGGCAGCCTGACCGACCAGAAGTGCCGTTAGGCCCCGCCGTCGATCCTTGCTGCAACCGCGCCAACCACGGCCTCCTCGGGAGGGAGGCCGGTGACGGCGATAGAGCGGAGCGACGGATCGTCCCACCGGATGAGCGGGAAGCCGGAGACAACGACGTCAACATCGCCGGAGCTCAGGGCGATCCGGAGACGGTCGCCGACCGCCACGTCGCCGCCTTCGACACGCACACCAGCGATCACGGTCCCTTCGGTGCCGTCGATGGACGGCCCGGTCGCGTCGATCCTGAAGCGGAAGCCACTCACGCTCTGAGTCTGCATCATGTGCCCAGATGTGCCGTTCGCGCTCGCCTAGATGAGCGTGGGTAATCAGCGAGCGTCGTCGTCCCATGAGGCATGCTGCGTGCGTGGAGAGCAACGCCGAACGACAAGAGTTGACGCATCAGCAGCGCGCCGTCGCGCAACTTCTGGATTCCGCCTGGGACCCGATCGGGGTCTACGAGGACGCTGACGGCCCGATCGCGGGCGAGTACGAGACCTACGCTTGGCGGGTGCTGAAGCAGCTGCGCGACGGCGCATCAGTGACGGAGATCGCCGAACTGCTCGCGGAGATCCGGGTTCGGGACATGGAACTCTTGCCGGGGCCTGAGGACGCCCGCGCCGCACAGGCGCTTGTGGACTGGTATCAACGCGGCGACGCATAGGTGCCGTTCTCGATCGGGTGGGGGACGGCGCGGTCGGGCCGCTTCGGCGCTAGTCCGTGATGATCTCGTCGGTGGCGCTGGCGTGCTTCTCGGCGGCGTGCGCGCCGACTGCGATGGCCAGCTTGCCGGCCACGCGGCCGGTCTCGATGCGGGCCAACGCCTGGCGTGCTTCGTCGAAGGCGTAGACGCCCTCGATCGAGGCGTGCAGCGAGCCTGCCTCGGCCAACTGGCGCAGCACCTCGGCGTCCGCGCCGTTGCGCTTGGCGATCGCGGCGTTGAACGAGCGGCCCTCGCCACCCGCGCGCTTCACGAACGTGCCGAGCGTGCGTCCCATCGGCCCGAACACCGGCCCGAGGATGCGGCCGCCCTCGCCGCCGCCGACCATGACGTACCGGCCGCCGGGGGAGAGCAGACGCCGGCAGTCCGCCAGCGGGTGGTCGCCGATGATGTCGATGACCACGTCGTACGTCGTGCCCGCTGCGATCACGTCGGTCGACGTGTAGTCGACGACGTCCGTAGCGCCCAGGGATCGCACGAGCTCGACGTTGCGGGCGCTGCAGACGCCGGTGACCTTGGCGCCGAGGGCGACCGCGATCTGCACGGCCCAGGTGCCGACGCCGCCCGACGCGCCGATCACGAGCACGCGCTCACCGGCGACGACCTTGCCGTGGTCGCGCAGAGCCTGCAGCGCGGTGCCGCCGGCCAGGGGCAGCGTCGCCGCTTCGAGGAACGTGAAAGACGACGGCTTGCGAGCCACGTGCTTCGCCTTCACCGCGACGAGGTCGGCGAGACCGCCGCGCTGCACCTCGGCCATGACCTCGTCGCCGACGGCGAACGCGGAAACCTCCGACCCCACCTGCACGACGACGCCGGACACGTCGGAGCCCATCACCGGGTTCTTCGGACGGCGCAGGCCGAACGCGGCGCGCGCGGCGTACGGCTTGCCGCGGAACAGGTGCCAGTCGGCAGCATTGAGGCCGACGGCCTCGACCCGCACCACGACCTCGTCGGCTGCGGCAGTGGGGGCGGCGATCTCGCGGACGACGAACGTCTCAGGTGCGCCGTAGGCGTCCTGGGTCAGGGCCTTCATGGGGTGTTCTCCAAGCTGGTGGGGTACTGGAAGACGTCGTCGAGCGGTACGCCGAAGACGCTTGCTATCTGGAAGGCCATCTCGAGGGTGGGGGAGTACTTGCCCTGCTCGATGGCGATGACGGTCTGACGAGTTGCGCCGATGCGCTTGGCGAGATCGGCCTGGGTCATCTCGCTGTGCTCGAAGCGCAGCGTGCGGATCCGGTTGGTGACCCGCGTCGGCCTCACCACTGCGGGAGCCCGCCGCGGTAGGCAGCGATGCGCGCGATCGACTCGGTGAGGCCTGAGAGCGCGAAGCAGAGGTAGATCACGTTGGCGATCCAGAACCAGTCCCACTCGGCCATCGCCATGAGCATCGCCGCGACGCCGCCGATGACCATGAACGACTGGCCCATCCGGGAGCCGAACGCCGAGATCTCGCGGTCGCGCTGGTCTGCGCCCTGCTCGGCGTCGTCGTCGCGGACGGCGATCGCGATGCGGATGCCGATGCTGACCACGATCGCCACGAGGATCGCCGCGCCGATCGTGCCGAGCAGGTACTGCTGGTACGGCGCGTCCACCAACGGTCCTCCGGCGGCGGACCGCAGCACGAGCACGACGTACGTCGTATAGCTCACGACCGATATGACCAGGAAGGCCCAGGTGTTGCGCTCCTCGAAGCCCACGGCTCCTCCTCGTTCGCCCATGTCAAGAATGCTTGACATGGCGAAGGTAAAGCAGGGCTGACTTCATGTCAAATATGCATGACATTGCTCCCCGTGGGCGTCCGCTGACCCAGACGGGTGGGGCGCCCTTCAGGCTGCCGTGCCTAGGGTCGATATCCGTCGTAGCACCGCCCGACCGGGCAGTCGCCGCACGTCCGAGGAGCAGGGGTCAGCATGCGTCCGAGCACACGCCAGGGCGGAGCCGTCGTGGCAGTGACGGGTCTCGCCGTCGCCCTCCTGGCCGCAGCGCCGGGCACGCCGGTTGCGGCCGCGACCTGCAAGCCGACGCCGGGCATCCTCAGCACGTCGCCGGCCGCGTCGTACTCGCTGCCCGGGGGCGCGACGGTACGGATCTGGGACACCAACCTCCGCTCGTTCACCGAGGGCGACCGGCGCCTCGCCGTCGTGCGCATCCCCAAGGGGTCGCTCACCCCGGCGGTCGTGACCTCCCCGACCGTCGCGCGCGCAGCGCGGGTGTCGACCATGGTCAAGGCGGACCCGAAAGCCGTCGTGGTGCTCAACGGTGGCACCTTCAACCCCACCATCCCCGGCATCCCGGACCGCGTGCAGATCTCGCAGGGCGTGGTGCGCAAGCTCGTGCGCCAGTCGTACTCCAACGGCCTGTACGGCGGGATCGCCGTCGACTCGGTCAACAAGACCATCACCGGTGCGGCCTTCGACCTGGCCGGCAGCTTCAGCACCCGTGCGGGCAGCGCGATCATCGGATCGGTGAACTGGCAGACGCTCCCGAGCCAGGGTGTCGCCGTCTACACCTATTCGTGGGGCAACCGCTCGCACCCGTCAGGCGGACGCGTCGTGGTCGTCGCGGGCACCAAGGTCACGAAGATCCTCACGGGCGCTGCCGCCACTCGCCGCCCGGCGACGTGGGAGAAGTACCTGACCGCACGCAGCGGCACGGCCGCAGCCTCGCTGCTCGCCAAGGTGAAGGTCGGCGACGCCGCGAACGTCTGGTACGGCGCCAACGGCACGACCCGGTACGCCGGCTACCCGGCGACGCCGTTCAGCAGGCCGTCGGGCGCGACCGGGAGCGGCGGTGCCATCGTGCGCGACGGCGCTGTCGACGCCCCCTGCAGCTCGCGTGACGAGAACCCGCGCCCGCGCTCGGCCATCGCCTGGGACGCGCAGGGCAACATGCTCATCGTCGCGATCGCCGGCAAGCAGTTCGGGAGCTCGTGGGGCGGCGTCTCGGTGCACCAGTTCGCCGGCCTGCTCAAGCAGCTCGGCGCCGTGACAGCGATCCGCCTCGACAGCGGCACGTCAACGACTCTGTGGGTGCGCAAGACGGTTGGCGGGCCGCTCCTGCGCCTCGACCGTCGTGGCGACGACTACGAGCGCGAGGTCGTCGACGCTGTCGCGTTCCGCGTGAGCTGAGGCTGGGCGCCGTCGACCATGGCGGCGCCGTCGGGCAGAGCTCGGCACAGCACGTCGGTGACGGCTGCCTCGATCTCGCTGATCGAGCAGCCAACGGACGGATCCGACCAACGCCGCCCGGTCAGGCCGGGGGGAGTACTCCGCCTCCATGGACTCGAGCGATCTGCCCTTGGTCTCGCGGACGAACCGCCAGACGAACACCAACGAGACGACGGCGAAGAACGCGTGCATCCCGTACGCGAGCCCGAGCCCGAGGGCGCCCGCCGCGAGCGGCGGGATGGTGGTCGACGCGACGACGTCGGCGAGCCACGGCGCGGCCAAAGCGACCGACAGCGCGAGGGCACGGATGCGGTTCGGGAACGACCGTCGTGGCGCCGACCTCAGGAGGATCGCGATCCCTGTGGCCGGCGCAACGCGCACCGATGCCGTCGCTCCACGTCCACGCGGAGCGACGCCGACATCGGCACGACCGGGCTCAGCAGCAGTGGCCGGGGCCGCCGGCGACCGTCGCGGTCGCGGGGTCAGCGGTGGCGCCGCCGGCCCCCAGCACGGCGGTCAGGGCGAGGGTCAGCAGGACGGCGACGAGGCCGCGCTGGCGGCGCGCGCGGGAGGCGGCGGGGGCGGGAGCGGTGGTCGAGGCGGTGGTGGTCATGGAGTCCTCCTGAGAGCTGCGCTCACCCGAACGGGCGAGTCGTTACACACAACGTGACAAGTCAGTCATAGAATGCGTCATACTTCGATAGGCCAGGACGTCTCATCAGCGCCAGGCCAGGGAGTTCACGGGTGTGCGTGCCGCACGGGGGTCGGCACGCATACCCGTGATGTGATGGCGGACCCCAGCGGTCGGGAGGACCACGTGGTGCGCGAAGACGCCGGCACACAGGCGCCGGGCACGTTCGGTGCCCGGCTGCGACGTGCCCGGATCTCAGCCGACCTGTCCCAGACCGCGCTGGCGGGCACCGACCTCTCACCCAGCTACGTCAGCCACCTCGAGTCCGGCCGGCGGGAGCCCACCGCCGCCGTCGTCTCGGTACTTGCCTCCAGGCTGGGGATCCCGGTCGAGGAACTGCAGCCACCTGATGCGCGCCCGGCCCCCGAGCAGGACCTCGTCCTCGCCCAGGCTGCACTCGGGCTCGGACAGCCGGCGGGGGCCCTGGCCCTGCTGGAGCCCTGGCGCGAGCAGATGTCTCGGGTCGACGCCCTCGCGGCCGACCCCGCCCTCTTCCGCGCCGGCGAGGTGCGCGCTGCCGCCCTCGAACGCGACGGGCAGGTGACTGACGCTGCGAGGCAGCTCGAGGCGCTCCTGCTCGCCGCGGACTCCGCGCCCGCCCGTCTTCCCTGGATCCCTGTGACGGTCTCGCTGCTGCGGCTCTACCGGGAGTCCGGCGACCTCGGACGCGCGATCGACCTCGGCGAACGCGCCCTCGCGCGCGGCGCCGCCCTGCACATCGACTCCATGCCCGGCTTCGCACCGCTCGTCTCGACGGTCGCCGGCGTGTACGCCGAACGCGGTGACCTCGTGCGCGCGCAGGCGATCCTCGACGACCTCATCGAGCGTCTGGGGGCGGACGGCAGCGACGACGACCGCGCAAAGGCGCTGTGGAACGCCGCGATCAACGCGACCGAGCGAGGCCATGCAGGCGAGGGCATGCGCCTCGCCGACGAGGCGACCCTGTTGGCTGAGCGCGGCAGCGACCTGCTCGTGCGCACCCGGCTCCGCTACTCGAGGGCGTGGATCCTGCTGCACCAGAACCCGCCGCGGGCAGAGGAGGCGCGGACCGAGCTCCGTGCCCTGCTTCCGCTGGTGCGCCAGCACGCGGGCGCGATGCTGGTCGGGCCGGTGCTGTCCGAGCTTGCCCGCGCCGAGCTTCTGCTCGGTCGTCCCGAGGTCGCGCGGCGCCATGCCAAGGCCTCGCTCGACAAGCTCGACGCCGGCCGCGACATCGAGCGCGCGCACGCTCTTCTGCTGCTCGGCACGGCCTCGGTCGCGGTGGGCGACGAGGCCATCGGAGTCGCCCTGCTCGAGGATGCCGCCACCGCGCTCGGCGCCGCCGAGGCGTCCCGCTTCTCGGCCCTCGCCTGGCGCCAGCTCGCCGAGGTCTACCGATCGCTCGGGGATTCCGACCGCGCGCTCGCAGCCATGACCCAGGCCCTGGACGCCGCCGGACTCGCGGCCGCACCCGTGCTGCCCGTGGCGGCATCGGCGGCGACCTCGCCGGCACCGCGACGGGCTCGTTCGCGCATCTGACCGCGACCGGTGCCGGGCAGGCGGGAATGCGGCACGATGCCGCGCGAGACCGCCGACCTCACGGAGCCCGCATGAGTGAGACACCTTCCGCGATGCCGACACCTGCCGACGAGGACTCCGGTGTCCTGGACGACCTGTCCGAGGTCGTCGACGTCGTGCTGGGGGAAGACCTCGCCCCAGCGGATCCCGAGGACCCGTGGGAGCGCCGTCAGCGCATCCTCGACTCCTGGACGGCGATCATCCTGGCGATCGCCGCGGTGGCGACCGCGTGGGCGTCGTTCCAGGCGAGCCAGTGGAGCGGCGCGCAGTCCGACGCACAGTCGGCGTCGGCGATCGCTCGCGCCGACGCTGGACGCTCGGCGACCTTGGCCAACCAGGCGGTGATCATCGACTCGCAGATGTGGCTGTCGTGGATCGACGCCGTCAACGTCGGCGACCGGCGCAAGGCGGGCTTCCTCGACGACCGGTTCTCGCCGTCGCTCAAGGCGGCTCAGACCGAGTGGGTCGGCGGCGTGACGCTCGACGCCAACGGTGTGCCCGTCACGATCCCGTCGGGCACACCTCTCGACCTGCCGACGTACGTCGTGCCCGAGCAGGTGGCGAGCGACGAGGGCGCGACGAGAGCCGAGGCCCTGCTCGCCGAGGCCGATGTCGCCGCCACGAACTCGACGCAGTTCGTCCTCATCGCCGTGCTGCTCGCGATGGTGCTCTTCTTCGCCAGCATCGCCACGAAGTTCGTGCAGCCCAAGGTGCAGGTGATGCTCACCCTCGTCTCGCTGGTGATCCTGACCGTCGGAGTCCTGCGGATGCTGCGGATCGACCAGCTCGTCTGAGGCGCCACGAGGGAGGGGCAACGCCCCGCGTCGTCGCAGGTGGGAACGCCGCGTCTCGCTGAGCGGACAGGGCTATGGACGTGGCAACGGCCTTCGTGATGGGCTGGCGCCCCTGATCACGGAACGGTAACGAGCGCGTGAACCTCTCGGGTCCACGACCCTCTGCGCCGATCCATCAGGAGCAGGGACCGCAGCCACGCGGTGCCGCCGTCCCAAGGAGGAGCATGACCAGGACGACCACGCGCGCCGCGGCGCTCGCCGGAGCCGTAGCGCTCCTTGCCGCAGGGCTCGTCGCCGGCCCGGCCACCACGACCCTCCCGTCGGCCGACGCCGCGACGGCGGTCTCGCTGACCCCTGTGACGATCACGAGCCCGAAGCTGCCGCGCAGGCCGCCCACCCTCACCAAGCCGATCACCATCCGGGTCACCGACGAGATGGGTGAGCTCAAGCTCAGCAGGTCGCGCGACTACCGCATCGTGCTGCCGACGAACCGCGCCTGGAAGAACGCGCGCGGCCTGTTCATCACCGGGGGGCACAACGTCGTCGTGCTCGGTGGCACGGTCGACGTCCGCGGTGGCTGGAAGGACGGCAGCGGCCGGATCGTCAAGCGGGCCGCGTACTTCCGCGACTCGACCGGCATCGTGCATGTCGAGGGCGTCCGCTTCCTCTCGAGCACCACGCAGCGCATGACCGAGGGCATCGACCTCGCGCTTCCGGGCGCGTACCTCCGGCTGTTCAACATCCGGATCTCGTCGCTGCTGACCGGCTCACAGGGCACCAACCACGCCGACGTCATCCAGGCGTGGGCCGGCCCCCGCTCGCTGCTCGTCGACGGCCTCACCGCCGCGACGCAGTACCAGGGCATGTTCCTCACGCCCCAGCAGCGCAGCTCGGCCTCAGTAGGCCTCTACGACCTGCGCCGCGTCTGGATCGACGGCCGCAGCGCCGCCTACCTGCTCTGGCGCACCGGCAGCTTCCCCGTACGCACGAGCGAGGTGCACGTGACGGGCTCCACCCGGCAGTCGTCGGGCCTGTGGCCCAACCGTTCGTCCTGGCCGTACGTCAAGGCGTCCCGCCCGGCGCGCGTGTTCGGCGGCACCGCCGGCTTCGGCTACACCTCGCCCGGCTACCTCTAGGCCTCAGGCCAGGCCCCCGCCAGGGCAGCAGGCAGCTCACTCTCTGTCACGCCCGCCTCGTGAACGGTGAGATCTGCCTCTCTCGCTCTGCGTCGAACGGGTGACGTGGTGAACACTCGGTGAATGGGGCGCTTAGCATCATCGCGACGTCCGTGGTCGAGCGGACGAGCCACACCACGGAGGATCCCCCCATGAAGACAGTCCTGAGGCGTGGACGCGCGCTTGCTGCACTGGGTGTCACCAGCGCCCTTGCCGCGAGCCTCGTCGTAGCCGTCCCCACAGTCGCCCAGGCGGTTGCCAGCGTCGGATTCAGCGGGCAGGTGCAGGGCACCCTCAGCGGCTCCCTCTCCGCGCTCCCGACCGCTCCCACCGCCACCAAGACCCAGCACAAGGTCTGGTACGCCGGCGGCACGTGGTGGGCGTCGATGCTGAATGCCGGCTCCACCGGCTCCAGCATCCACCGCCTCGTCGGCCGCGAGACCGGCACGCCTGTGTGGACCGACACCAACGTGGTGATCGACTCGCGCAACGGCACGTCGTCCGACGCGCTCTACAACGCCTCGGCCAACAAGCTCTTCATCGCCAGCCACGTGCTGACCTCGCGCAACACCGACATCGTCACCGCGAACGCGGATGTCACCCTGACCCGCTACTCGCTGGTCGACGGCGCGTGGGTCAAGGACGAGGGCTGGCCGATCACCATGATCGCGAGCCGCGGCCTGTCCTCGCTCTCGATCGCTCAGCTCACCGACGGCAAGATCATGGCGACGTACGTCTTCAACCGTCGCCCGTACGCCGCGAACACCAACATCAGTGCCAACGGCCTCACGCTGCCGTCGTTCGGGAACAACTTCGTGGTCCAGTGGACCAAGAACACGCTCCTCACGGGCACGTTGGCCCCGTTCGCCGATGCGACTGAGACGGTCAAGGAGATGACGACCCTCACCGGTGACGACGTCTCCGCCATCACTGCGGCCGACGGCTACGCCACCATCGTGTTCAGCAACCAGCGCGTCGGCGTCGAGGGCTTCTACGCCGCACGCCACCGTGTCGGCGACAGCTACGGCACCGGCAACTTCTTCGGCACCCGGCTCACGAGCGGCGCCAACCGCGCCGACAACCACGTCAGCCTGGTGACCGACCCGGCGGGCGGCGCCACGTCGCCGGTCTACCTGGTCTCCAAGACCTCGTTCGACAACTCGTTCGAGGCCGACGGCGTCACGCCTCGCGTCCCGGACCCCACCGACCCGCTGCTGGAGATCCTCAAGGTCCAGCCGCGTTCGGGTGGCACGGCGCTCACGGCCAACAACGTCGGCTACGTCGACGTCGCCGCGTCCGAGGTCCTCACCACGGTTGCCGACAAGGGCACCCGGCCGGTGCTGTCGCTCGACAACACCCGGCGCACGCTGGACGTGTTCTACTCGGCGCCGGCTGACCCGTCGCTGAACACCAACGTCGTCGGCGTGATCAACCGCATCTCGGTCCCGATCAGCTCGTTCGTCGCCTCGGGCGCGACTGTCGTCGCGGCCAACTCGGCCAACACCGCCGGCGGCACCACCGGCAAGCCGGACGGTCTGTCCGACCCGTCGGTGTCCGCCCAGATCGTGAACTCAACGTCCGGCACGGTGTTCGTCGCATCCGACACCACGGTGGCGAACCTCAGCGCCAACCCGCTGCAGATCACGCGCCGCTACTGGTTCAACGACCTGTTCCGCGCCCCGTCCGCAGCGTTCACGGCCGAGATCCCCGTCGCCGTCGACAACACGGCCGGTCTCCGGGTCAACTTCAGCGACACCTCGCTGGGTCGTCCCACCAGCTGGTCCTGGAACTTCGGCGACGGCTCGCCGCTGGACACCACGGCCAACCCGATCCACACCTACTCGACCTCAGGCGCCAAGACGGTGTCCCTCACGGTCAACAACGGCACGGGTCCGGCCTCGACCGTCACCAAGACGGTCAACGTCGGCCAGCCGCCCGTGGCCCGCTTCTCGGGCAAGGCACCGAACAAGCAGCTCCTCCTCCTCGAGCTCACCGACCTCTCGACCGGTGCGCCCGACTCGGTCCGCTGGACCTTCGGCGACGGCACCAGCCGCACGGTGACCACGCCGGGCGTTGTGGTCCGTCACCCCTACAAGAAGGCCGGCAAGTACAAGGTCACGCTGACCGCCACCAACGGTGCGGGCAGCACGGCGGTCGACCACCCGACGATCAAGACGACGACGTACTTCTTCATCGTCAACGCGACGCCGAACAGGATCGCCAAGCCGACGCGGCTCGTGCCGACCGGTCGCAAGGCGATCGTGAGCTGGAAGGCTCCGAACCCCCGCGGTCTCGTCATCAGCAAGTACTGGGTCATCTGCCGCGCCCCGGGCAGCATCAAGTCCGTGGTCGTCACGGCCAAGGACGGCACCGCTCAGATGGGTCGCGTCCGCAAGGGCACGGTCGTCGGCCTCACCGCCGGCAAGACGTACTCCTGCACGGTGAAGGCGTACAACGCCAAGGGCTGGAACCTTCCCTCGGTCCCGTCGACGTCGTTCAAGGCTCGCGCCTGATCGCACGGCAGCACGGCGCTGAACGCGGGCGCTGAACGACAGCACGAAGGGGCGCTCTCCTCGCGGAGAGCGCCCCTTCGCACGTCGCTGGGGCGCCGGGTTCGGGGCGCCGGGTCTCAGCCTTCGGCGACGTCGAGCCCCCGCGCGCCGTGCAGCTGCTCGACCTTGCGTGCGACGCGCGCGAGCTGGATCTCGCCCTTGCGTGATCCCACGACGCCGGCCGCGACGATGCCACCGCGCAACGTCGCCACGACGGCCCGGCGCAGCGGCTCGCGGCGGGTGGCGGCCACGAGCGATCGTGCCGGACCGGGGAGGCCTTCGAGATAGACCTCTTCGGAGGTTCGGACAAGCACATCGGGGTAGAGACGTCTGATGGCCTCGCGCCCCCGCCCGTTCTGGTAGCAGTCCTTGAGGAAGGCTTCGAGCGGACGGTGGTGCTCGTGCCGCGCGAGGATGGATCGGTCGAAGATGCCGTGCACGCCGAGGTCGCGCAGGACGAGCCCGAGAATGCGGTCCTCGTGCCGGTAGGTGAAGTGCGGCATGCGGCCCGACTCGTAGGCCTCGAGGAAACGGGCACGGGGGATCGACACGTTGCCGAGCCAGAGCGCGGTGAGGACGAGGTCAGGGTCCGAGGCGTAGCCGCGGCAGCTCTTCTCGTA
The DNA here is from genome assembly GCA_038316965.1 of Candidatus Nanopelagicales bacterium. Taxonomy (GTDB): domain Bacteria; phylum Actinomycetota; class Actinomycetes; order S36-B12; family CAIYMF01; genus Longivirga. The sequence continues at coordinate 26,745 of JBBQAY010000011.1, read as the reverse complement.
CTCCTGCGCGTAGAGCAGGGTCGCGAACCCTCCGCGGGGGAGCGGATCCGGCACGGTGGTCGGCATGTAGCCGAGCACCAGCAGGTCATCGGGGCCGGTGTGGTGCGCCAGATGAGCCGCCACGAGCCCGGGCTCGGGCATGACGTCGTCGTCCAGCAGCACCAGCACCTCGCCGGTCGCGCGCTGTGCACCGGCGCGTCTGGCGCCCGAGCTGCCGGCGGACGGTCCGACCACGGGCACGACCCGGGGGTTGCGGCGCGCGTACTCGGCGAGCACGGCGGCCGTGCCGTCGAGGCTGCCGTCGTCGACGACCACGATCTCGTGGTCGCCCTCGTCTGCCAGCAGCCGGTCGAGGAGCGAGATGATCTGGGCTCGGCGGTTGCGGGTCGGGATCACGACGCTCACAGAGCGCAACGCGGGCGTCACACGATCAGCATCCTCGTGGGTCAGCGGCTGGGCCGAACGGTTGAATCCTTCGTGACTCACCGTTCGATTCCCCTCTTCGGGCCAGCCTGTGCAGCCTGAGCACCCGTAGTGTGTCACTGCGATGAACGGGCGACGAACGACCACGCAGACCACCGCGCGCGCGCGTGGGGGTCGCACGGTCGTGCGCGCGCTGTCGCCGCTCGTGGCAGCGTCTCTCGTTGCGAGCCTGGCCGCCACCCTCCTCGTCGTCGTGTCCTTTGTCGCGCCGACGGCCGCCAGTGCGGCTCCAGGCGACGTCGGCACCCCCTCGGGGAGCTTGGCCGGCTTTCCGGCGGCGACGCCCACGGCGGCCAAGCCCGAGAGCAAGCTGTGGTTCGCGTCCGGGTCCTGGTGGGCATCGATGGCGTCGACCACCACAGGCGGGTATCGCATCCACCGGCTCGACCGCGCCTCCGCCGCGTGGGTGGATACCGGCGTCGACCTCGACCCCCGCGGCGCCACCCAGGGCGACGTCCTCTGGAACGGCACGCACCTGTTCGTCGCCTCGCACGCCGTCGCAGCGAGCTCCACCACGACCTCCACGCTCGAGCCTGCACGCCTGTTCCGCTATTCATGGAACGGCTCGACCTGGACCCCTGACAGCGGGTTCCCCGTCACCATCACCGGCAGGTCGGTGGAGGCGCTCACGATCGCCCAGAACGCACAGGGACGGATCTGGGCGACGTGGACGTTCAACAAGCGCGTCTACCTTGCCCAGACGAACGCGTCGGCGGACGCTTCCTCCGTCGCGTTCGGAACGAGCTTCATCCCCGTGATGAACAACCTCTCCGCCACAGACTCCACAAAGGCGACGTCGCTGACGTCGGACGACATCTCGACCATCGTGTCGGCAGACGGGGTCACGACACTGGCGTGGAGCAACCAGGTGACGGGCAAGACCTGGTCCGCCCGCCGCGTCGACTCCGCCAGCACCTGGGCCGCGACAGCCATCCTGTCCGGCACGCTGATGTCCGACGACCACATCAACCTGCGTGCGATCCCGGGCGACCCCGCGCAACGCGTCGTGGCCGTCCTGAAGACGAGCCGCAACGACGCCAGCCCCAAGACAGCCACCGATCCGCTCCTCGTGGCCGCCACCTACACGCCGGCCAGCGGAACGTGGACAACGGCAACCGTCGCCACCGTCGCAGAGTCAGGGACTCGCCCCATAGCTGTGGTCGACACCGCGAGCGACCAGCTGCGGGTGTTCTACACAGGGCCGTCCACTGCGGGAATCGTGGCCTACACGGGCACGATCTATGCCAAGTCGTCGCCCCTGTCGTCGCTGTCGTTCCCTGCGTCCGGCACGCCTGTCCTGCGCAACAGCGTGAACGCGACGATGAACAACGCAACCTCGTCCAAGCAGCCGGCGACCGCCTCGTCCGGTGTCGTGGTGCTCGCGGCCACAGACTCGACACGCAGGTACTGGTTCGCCGACTTCGGCGGCGGCGCATCCCCGACGGCGTCGTTCACCACGTCTGCCACCTCGGGCACGGCCCCGGTCGAGGTCGCGTTCACCGACACCTCGACCGGCGCGCCGACGTCGTGGTCGTGGTCGTTCGGTGACGGCGGCACGAGCGCCGCGCAGAACCCGCTGCACACCTATACGACCGCAGGCACGTACACCGTCACCCTCACCTCGACCAACGACGGCGGCTCGACGACCGCCGCCACCACCGTCACGGTGACGGCCTCGGCAGTCGTGGCCCCGACGGCCTCCTTCACAACCACGGCCACCGTGGGGACGGCGCCCCTGGTGGCGACGTTCACCGACACCTCGACCGGCGCGCCGACGTCGTGGGCGTGGTCGTTCGGTGACGGCGGCACCAGCACCACACGTAGCCCGTCGTACACCTTCACCGCTGCCGGCCCGTACACCGTCACGCTGACGGCCACCAACTCCGGGGGCTCCACCAGCGCGAGCACCACGGTCGTCGTGAACCCTGCGGCCACGACGCTCACGCCGCTCGACCGGGTGAACGCAGGCGGTCCGGCCCAGAGCGGCGGTTGGCTGGTCGACACGAGCGCCTCGCCGTCATCCTGGTCCAATGCGTCCGTGACCAAGACCGCCGTCTCGGGCACGACGTCGGCGATCGACGTGTCAGACCCGTCGATCCCGGCAGGGACGCCGGCCTCGCTGTTCCAGTCGATGCGCTACCACGTGAGCGGTAGCCAGAACATGATCTGGACCATGCCGGTCGACGGCCTGAAGACCTATACCGTCCGGCTGTACTTCGCCGAGACCTACTGGACAACCACGGGCAAGCGGGTCTTCGACGTCTCCATCAACGGCACCCCGGTGCTGACGGGCTTCGACATCGTGGCTGCCGCCGGCGGTCCCAAGCGCGGCATCGTGAAGACCTTCACCGTCACCACGGGGCAGCCGATCGTGATCGAGTTCGGGCGTACGGCGATCAACAACCCGCTGGTCAACGCGATCGAGGTCCTGTCGTAGTGGTCGCGTCCCCCTCGGACGAGGTCGGTACTACCGGCGGTGAGCGAGCGGCGTCGAACGTCCACCGCGATCTGGTCGTAGCGTTCTCGGCGCTCGATGCCGCTGCGCTCCCGTGGGCAGTGCTGCGTGGTGCCCTCGACCGCCCCGGTGGTGACGTCGACGTTCTCGTGCCCCCGGCACGCATCGACGCGGCCGTGGCCTCCCTGGTCGACGCCGGCTTCGTCCTTCGCCGCGCGCCGGAGCACAGACCTCACCGTCTTCTCGTGCGCCGCGCGTCGACCGACGACGGCTGGCTCGTCCTCGACCTCCTCCCCGTCGTCGAGGTCGCGGGTCCACGCAGCGCCACCCTCCCGGTGCTCGAGGACCTCATCGCGCGATCGACGCAGGGGCAGGACGGCGTTCGCCGCATCTGCGGACCCGACCGCGACTGGCTGGCCCTCCTCCGCGCGGTCCACCGCGGCCCTGCATCGCTCACCGGTGTTCCCGTAGCCGGGGGCCCGCTCGCGGCGGCGGTCGACCGTCTCCTCGGCCCGGGCGAGGCCGAGGCAGGCATCGCCGCCGCCTCGGCGAGCCACACCGGAGACACCGCTGCCCTGATCTCCCTGCTCGAACGCTGGAACCCGAGGCTCAAACCGCGTGCCGGGCGCCTGAGCGTGAACTCGCGTCGGGTCCGCGATGCGCTCGCGTGGCGGTCGGCGGGCCGGCCCGGCGTCTCGCTGGCCGTGCTCGGGCCGGACGGCGCGGGCAAGACCACACTGGTCGAGGGGCTGCGCGAGGCAATCCCGCTCGCGGTGTCGATCCGTTACCTCGGCGTGTTCCGCGTCGACCCGAACGAGCCGCTGTGGCAGCGCGTGCCCGGAGTCGGCCTCGGCCTCAAGCTCGCCACTCTCCGCTGGCGATCGACCAAGGCCGCCGTCGACCAGCGTCGCGGTCGGGTGGTGCTCTACGACCGCCACGTGGTCGATGCCCTGCTGCGCCCGGGCAAGTCGACCTTCCGCGCCCGTGTCAGCTACTGGCTCCTGCATCACAGCTGTCCCGCTCCCGACGTCTTCGTCGTTCTGGACGCTCCTGGCGCGCTCATGTTCGCCCGGAAGGGTGAGCACACGCCCGAGCTCCTCGAGGAACGTCGGCAGCGTTACCTCGACCTGAGCGACCGCTATGACAACGTGGTGGTCGTGGACGCCACCCAGGACGCCGGTGCCGTGCGACGAGACGTCGAACGGCTCGTCTGGCGCACGTGGTCGGGCCGCACGTGACCGCGGACGGGGCGCTGGAGCAGGGCACTCCGGGAGGCGGGGACGTCAGCAGGGCCGACGGCCACGGCACGGACGGAGAGCCACCCGCCCGGGCACCCAGGGGCAAAGCCTCGAGCAAGGCTCAGATGCGCGGGTCGGCCCTCCTGCTGGTCGGTCGGCTGCTCGGCATGGGCCTCGGGCTCGTCATCCAGCTGCTGCTCGTGCGCATCCTCACCAAGGACGACTTCGGCTCGTTCGCGTGGGCGCTGTCGATCGTGACGCTCGTCCAGTCGGTGATCCCGCTCGGCCTCGACCGCATCGACTCACGCTTCCTCGCGAAGTACGACGAGGAGGGCGACGACCGCAAGCTGGCCGGGGTCCTGGTCACCGAGGGCCTCGTGGTGGTCGGGCTCGGCGCTGTCGTCTTCCTCGCAGTGCTGCTGTGGCACAGCCGGCTCTCACCGGGCATCGCGCCTTCGCAGACCGCGGCCGACCTGCTCGTCCTCATGGTGCTGCTGGCGCCGCTCGCCGCGCTCGATGCCATGGTGATGAACACCTTCGCAACCTTCGCCCGGGCGCGTGCGGTGTTCGTGCGCCGCTACCTGCTCGAGCCTGGGCTTCGTCTCACGGCGATCGTCGGGGTCTACCTGCTCGGTGCCGGCGTCTACGGGCTCACCGTCGGGTACGTCCTCGCCTCGCTCCTGGGCTTCTCGATCTACGCAGTCATGGTGGTTCGGCTGCTCTCGCGCATCGGCGTCCTCGCCGAGCTGCACGGACGCGTGACCCTTCCCGTGCGGGCCATGCTGCGCGAGGGCTTCCCCCTGCTGTCGTCCTCGCTCGTCTACGTCGTCGTGATGGCCCTGCCCACCTTCGTGCTCGGTGCCGTGGGCACGTCGGCCGACGTCGCGGCGCTGCGCGCGGTCATGCCCATCGCCCAGCTCTCGATGGCGGCGGCCGGCGCCTTCTGGGTGCTGTTTCCGCCGATGATCACGAGGCTGTGGCAGCGCGGCGACATGCTGGGTGTGCGCCTGACCTACTGGCGGACAGCCCTCTGGGTCGCGGTCGTGTCCTACCCCGCCCTCGTGCTGACCACCTCGTTCTCAGCGCCCGTGACCACGACGCTGCTCGGCCAGCAGTACTCCGCAAGCGCTCCGCTCCTCGCCATCACGGGTTTCGGCTTCTGGCTGCAGGCCGCCTCCGGGTTCAGCGCGATCCTCATGGCCACGGCGGGCCGGGTCCGGTTCGTCCTGTTCGCCAACATCGCGACGCTCGTCATCGGCGTCGCGAGTGCCTTCACGCTCATCCCGCGCTACGGGCCGTGGGGCGCGGCGATCAGCATGTTGCTCTCGCTGGTGCTCGGGAACACCCTGCGCCAGCTCGGCATGCGCGGTCTCGCACCTGGTGTGATCGAGCGATGGATGGTCGGCCCGTACTCCGCAATGGCCCTCGGCGTCGGCGCGACCGCGCTGCTGCAGCACTGGCTCGGTGTCGGATTCGTGCTCGCCCTGCTGATCAGCGCTGTCGCCACCCTCGCGGTCCTTGTCGTGACGCTGCCCTACCTCGATGTCGCGCACACGTTCCCGGAGCTGCTGCGCGTGCCAGTCGCGGGAGGAGTGCTGCGCCGCCTGTCGGCTCGAGGCACGGTCAACAGCCGCAACCCCTACCTCGCACAGTCGGGAGCAGTCGTCACAGCGGAGGCAGATTCCGCCAGCGAGACCGTGCCGCCGCCGTTCGACCCGCGCGGCGACGACCCGCTCTTCCTCCTGCCGAGCGTCGGGGGAGGTGTGCGCCTCGGACCGATGCAGTGGGGGCAGCTCGCCGCCGCCGTCGCCGACGCTCCCGCCGGCGGCTGGGTGGTGGTGGATCTTGAGCCCACCCGTCGCCCGCTGCGCTCGTCGGTCCGGGCCCTGCAGAGCGCCGGCCTCACAGATCTGACGCTCCACTGGGAGGCGCCCCGCAGATCGTCGCGGGCGATGCTCGTGCCCCTCGACTCGTCGGTCGCGGTGCGCGTGGCTCTGGGTAGGCACGAGGGGAGCAGACGGGGTCGCATCCTGTCGTTCGTCGCTCGCGTCCTGGTGCGGCTCGGCCTCGTGTCGTGGGTCGCCCGCGACCGGATCGCCGTCGGGCGCAAGGCGCAGCCGTGACGACGTTCTTCGACGTCGTCGTCGATCGGCTCCGCGCGGGCGTGCCTGCGGAGGATCCCGACCTCGACTGGTGCGCCGAGCCGGCGGCGCTCGCCGACGCGCTTCCGCGCGGCGCCAAGGTGCTCGTCGTGACGCCCGGGTTCGTCGAGTCGAGGCACGTCATCGGTCTCGTGCTCGACGCTCGCGGGCGCCTCCGGAGCGTGATCAAGGTGCCCCGCTCGATCTCCGCCGATCACGCGGTGATCCACGAGGCGACGGTGCTGCGGCGGCTCAGCCAGCGGGCGCCGTCGCTGCTCGGCACGACCCCGGGAGTGCTGGCAAGCGTGCGCGTGGACGGCCGACGCCTCCTGCTCGAGAGCCCGCTGAACGGCGAGCCCCTCACCCACGCGCGCGCCCGCACCGACTCGGCCGCGCGCGACAGCGTGCTGGCCTGGGTCGACGCCCTGCCGCTCACGGGTGAGGCGGACGGCACGGACCTTGTCGCGTTGATGCTCGAGCCGCTTCTCGAACGGCTCTCGGCGCTCCTTCCTCACGAGCACGACCTGCACCTCACGGTCGCCGCGACCCGCCACGCCGTGGAGCCGCTGCGCGGTCGGCTGCTCCCGACCGTGTTCGAGCACGGAGACCCCGCGCACCCGAACATCGTCGTGCTGGACTCGCCCGGTCCGGCCACCCTCACGGGCCTGGTCGACTGGGAGCTCGGCCGTGAGTACGGCGTCGTGGGGCACGACATGGCGCAGCTGCTCGCGTTCCTGGCCTTCGCCGACGCGGGTGTCCACGGCGTGAGCTCGGAGGTGCCGGTCTTCGAGCGTGAGCTCGCCGACCCCGGGGCGCGCATGCGTCGTCGGTTCCGCGAGCACGTCGCCGAGCGCTGCGACGACGACCTGGAGCCCGCCCTGTTCGTCCTCGCCTGGGCCCGGTCGGCGCTGCGGATCCTCGACCGGCTGGCGCCCTCCGCGGCCGGCGACGCGCCCGACCCGGTCGCTGTGTTGCGCGAGGTCGAGGCGAGCCGCAACGTGGCTCTGTGGCGCTGCGCAACTGCTCCTCGCGGGTGAACCCGGACACCGCCCGGTCTCGCTGAAGGCCACGCCGCGGCCTCGCGGCATCGTGCGCCCACGGTGAGCGACGTCGGGCACGTCACACCACCTGCGACGTGCGGCCTCCCCCTGTGCCGGGCTCGTCGTCCTGCTCCCTGCGCCGTTCGGGTGTCTCTCGCGCCCGAGAGTGATCGCGCCGACCCGTACGGAGTGCCCGGGATGCCGCGGGCGGGTGACGCCGGCCTAGTCCGGATGGGGGACAGGCGCTGCATCGAGCGCGTCACGCAGCCGCACGAATCGGTGTCGGTGGGCACGTAACCCACATGGCCCATCGGCGTCGCGAACGGTCAAGCCGGGCTCTCGGAGTCCCGAAGTCCCAACTGTTCGTGCACTTCCGCAAGGCGGCTCCCCACAGCCGTCAGTGCCGACGACAGGAGCACACCATCATGAGCACCTCATCCTCCGGGCGTCACACGGAGAGGCCGCGGCGTACCACCGCCGTCGCCCGTCGCGCATCGATCTCTGCTCGCTCGCTCACCGCGGCAGGCGTCGCGGCCGCACTCGTCGCAGCCGGACTCACGTCTGTGTTCGGCGCCACCGCTGGCGACGCGGCCGTCCGCTCGCTCAACATCGACTCCGGCGGCGCCGGCGTCACCGCGAGCGACGGCACCGTCTGGTCCGCGGACACCGGCTTCAGCGGCGGCAGGATCGGCAAGACCGGCGACTCGGTCACCAGCTCGAACGACGCGGGGGTCGTGCGCAACTACCGCTACGGCATGAGTGCGTACAAGGTCCCGGTCGCCAACGGCACCTACAAGGTCACCTTCGTGATGGCTGAGACGTACTGGAAGGCCAGCGGCAAGCGCGTCTTCAGCGCAACGGCCGAGGGTGTCAGCGTCTTCTCGAACCTCGACCTGTACGCCGTCGCCGGCCACGACAAGGAGGTCACCCGCTCAGCGGTCGTGACGGTCAAGGACGGCGCGCTCTCGCTCGCGTTCAAGGCGAGCAAGAACTACGCCCTGCTCTCCGGTCTGCGCATCGACCCGGTCGACGTCTCGGTCAGCCCGGCACCCGTCACCACGACCCCCGCACCCGTCACCACGACCCCGGCGCCCGTGACGACGACCCCGGCGCCCGTGACGACGACTCCCGCGCCCGTGACGACGACGCCGGTACCCGTCACCACCACTCCAGTGCCGCCCACGACCTCCCCAGCACCCCCGACGACGAACTCGACCCCGAGCGGCCCGCTGTCGTGGGCCCCGCCGGCGCTCACCAACCCGGTGACCATCGCCCTGGCGAGCCGTCCTGACGGCAAGATCTCGCTGTCGGCAGGCACCGACTACATCCTGAAGCTCCCGACCGACGCCGTGTACTCGAACACCCACGGCCTCGAGATCGTCGGCGGCCGCAACGTCGTCATCGTCGGCGGCACCGTCGACGTCGGCGGCGGCTGGTACAGCTCCGGCACCGGCCCGGGCGTCCCGGCGGACGGCATGGTCAAGCGCGCGGCGTACTTCCTCTCGCAGACCGGCACGGTCCACCTCGAGGGCGTGCGCTTCATCTCCTCCTCCGGCAACCTCTCCGAGGGCATCAACATCAGCGCGCCGATGGCGACCGTCCAGATCCAGAACGTCTCCATCGACACTGTCCTCACCGGCACCCAGGCGACCAACCACGCTGATGCACTCCAGTCCTGGAACGGCCCCGAGACCCTCCTGGTCGACGGCTTCACCGCCACCACCGGCTACCAGGGCATGTTCCTCAATCCGCACGACACCTCGACGGCCTCTGCGGTCACCGAGAACTGGGTGCTGAAGAACGTCGAGCTGGTCGGCAACTCGTCCGCGAAGTACATCCTCTGGCGGGTCCGCCCGCCGCAGGGCATCGCGACCTACAACGTCTTCACCTCCGGCGGCGTCGGCAACTGGAACTCCGCGAGCGACTGGCCGAACGTGACCAAGGGCCGCGCACCGGTCGACTTCGCAGCCTCTGCGGGTGTCGGCTACGCAAGCCCGGGCTACGCGGGCTGAGCACGAGCACACCCGGTCGGCCCCGTCCTCCTCGGAGGTCGGGGCCGGTGCGGTTCGCGGGAACGATCGACGGAGCACGTTCGTCGGTCATTCGTCGCTCTGCGTCACGACACGATGCGCGCGGGGGCTCGCGCTCGTGCGCCGGTGGTACGCCGAACAGGTAGACCCGTCGCCGTGATGACGACTATCCGTCACCGCTCGCCTAGGCTGGTGGTGTCCATGCTCGACGATCTGGGGGTGACGGTGCGCACGTCGTCCACCGAGGAGCGTCCGCTACCGCCGGCCCCGCCTGCGGTCGCGCGCCCGCGTCGTCGCGCGCTCGCGGCCGGTGCCGTGGCCGTGGTCCTCGCAGCGGGCGTCGCCGTCGCGCTGGCGCTCGACGACGGCGGCTCGTCGTCCGCCGGCCCGGGACTGCCGACGCCGACGAGCACGGCGGCCGAGGCCGACCGGCTCACCTGGGCGCCACCGGCGCTGAAGGACCCGCTCACCGTCACGGTCACCGCCTCGTCGAACAAGATCGAGCTGAACCCGGATCGTGACTACATCCTCAAGCTGCCCGCGTCGCCGCTCGTGGTGAAGGGCGGCGTCCGCATCGAGGGCGGCCGCAACGTCGTGATCGTGGGTGGCGAGATCGCGGTACCGCCGAAGTCAGAGGCACCCGAACCGCGAGACCGCACCGGACTGCTGCTGAAGAACCAGACGGGCACCGTGCACATCGAAGGCCTCAGGATCTCCGGTGCCGACCTCGCCGAAGGCATCGACCTCGACCAGAGCAAGGGCGCCACCGTCGTGCTGCAGAACATCGCGGTGGACGAGGTGCGCGGCTCCCGCGACGGCCACCACGCGGACATCCTGCAGACGTGGGCCGGGCCGTCGACCCTGCGCATCGACGGACTCACCGGCGCCACGGAGTACCAGGGCTTCTTCCTTCTGCCGCAGCAGTTCATCGGCACTCCGCCGGACGCGTTCGACCTGCGCCGCGTCGTCATCACCGGTGCGTCAGGCGGGGAGAACGGCGGTGCTGCGTACCTTCTGTGGGCCGACAACTCCGCGCCCTACATCACCGCGCAGGACATCGTGCTCGTCGACCAGCGCACCGACCTCGAAGGCATGCTCCGCCCGTTCAACGTCTGGGAAGGCGGCGTGCGCCTTGCGCCGACGGCCGACGGCGCCAAGCTCCCCGAGGGCGTCCCCGGGGTCGGGTACGCCTCGCCCGGCTACCAGAAGGCCACCCCATGACCACCCTGCTGGTGTGCTCCGGCGGAGGTCATCTGCAGCAGATGTGGACCCTGCGGCCCAGGCTGCCCATCGGCGACGTCACCTGGGTCACGTTCGACACTCCCCAGTCGCGGTCGCTGCTCGCGGGGGAGGACGTCGTCTACGTGCCGTACGCCGCGCCGCGTGACCTCGGCGTAGCGGTGACGATCGGCCGCACGGCCAACGACCTCCTGAAGTCGGGCAAGTACGACCGGGTCGTGTCCACCGGTGCGAGCGTCGCGGTGTCGTTCATGGTCCCGGCGCGGGCCCGACGCATCACCTGCCACTACGTCGAGAGCGCAGCGCGCGCCGACGGACCGTCGCTGTCGGGGCGGATCGTGGCCCGGATCCCGGGCGTCAACACCTACGCGCAGTACCCCTCGTGGGCCGGCGGTCGCTGGCACTACTCCGGCTCCATCCTCGACGCCTTCCGTGAAGGGCCGGCCCTGACCGATCCGCCCGAGAAGCCGCGCCGGGTCGTGGTCACCCTGGGCACCATCTCGCCGTACGGCTTCCGCCGCGCGGTGGACAAGCTCCTGACCGTGCTCCCCTCGGACGCCGAGGTGCTGTGGCAGACCGGTGACACCGATGTCAGCGGGCTGCCGGTCGAGGGGGTGCACAGCGTGCCCGCGGCCGACCTGTCAGCCGCAGTCCGCGAGGCCGACCTCGTGGTCGGCCACTCCGGCACGGGCTCAGGCCTGCTCGCGATGGCCGAGGGCAAGTGCGCGGTGCTGCTGCCGCGCCGGTTCGCCCACGGCGAGCACGTCGACGACCACCAGGTGCAGATCGCCGCCGAGCTCGACCGACGAGGTGTGGCCATCGCCTGTGAGGTCGACGACCTCGACGAGGCCGTGCTCCGCGAGGCCATGGCGCGCACGGTGCAAGCCGTGCCCGACCCGCCGGTCTTCCAGCTGCTGCGCGACGGTGGATCGTGACCCGGGCCCGCGTCCAGTTCCTGGCCTGGGCGCCCACTGCCGGTCGCGCGCGCGACCTCGCCGCCGACCTCGACGGCGAGGCCGTCACGATCTACCCGAAGCGGCTCGCCGAGCGCCGCCTCACCCCGCTGCGGTACGCCGCCAGCGCCGTGGTCACCGTCGGCCGCCTGGTGCGCAGCCGTCCCAGGGCGATCGTGGTGCAGAACCCGCCCGTCTACCCGGGCGTCATCGCTCTCGGCTGGGCCAGGCTGACCCGCGCCCGCTTCGTCCTCGACAGCCACCCCGCTTCGTTCGGCGCCAAGGACAACGCCCAGGCGCAGAAGATGCTGCGCGTGACCGCGCGGCTGGCCCGCAGCGCCCACGGTGTCCTCGTGACGACCGAGTCCTGGGCCGAGGTCGTGCGGTCGTGGGGTGGCACCCCGCTCGTGCTGCACGAGGCCCCGCCGCACTGGCCCACCTCGCCGACCCGACCGCTCGACGGGCGTCGGCCGCAGGTGCTGTTCTCGTGCGTCTTCGCCTCCGACGAGCCCGTCGCGGAGGTCATCGCTGCCGCGCGCGAGCTGCCTGAGCTCGACGTCGTCGTGACGGGGGACCCCCGCAAGGCTGCGGACGGGCTGCTGGACGACCTCCCCGGCAACGTCCGCCTCACCGGATGGCTCGACCAGGTCGCGTACGCGGCCGAGGTCGATGCCTGCGACGTGCTCCTGGCGCTCACCACCGAGCCAACCTCCGTGATGCGTGCGGCGTACGAGGCCGGCTACGCGCGACGAGTGCTCGTCATGAGCGACACTCTGACCATGCGGGAGCTCTTCCCCGAGGCGGTGTGCTGCGCCAACGACCGCGACGGCATCGCAGCAGCGCTCGCCCTGGCGGTGCGCGACCACGACCGGCTCGTGCACGACCTCGACACCGTGCGCGCGCGCCAGCAACGACGCTGGGACAATCAGCGGCAGGCCCTCCTCTCGATGCTCGGCCTCGAGGCGCCGCAGACCGCGCATGACCTGTACGACGCATCGGCGGCCGACGCCGAGCCAGCAACGGAGGCACGACGCCCATGACCTCGACCACCGGCCGCTTCCGCGGTCTGCGACGTTGGCGCAAGCCTGTCCAGCGACGCTGGTACATCGTCCTGCTGTGCCTGGCGTTCGGCATCGGCGCGGCCTACCTCGTGTCGTCGCGGACGCCTCCGATGTACCAGGCCGAGGCGGTCGTGATCGTTCCCGCCGTCTCTGCCGATGGGCTGCCTCCGGGCCAGCCCGACGCCGCGGCCAAGCTGGCCAACAACTACGCGACCCTGATCCCGCTCGATGACGCCGTGATCACGGCTGCGGCGGCCAAGGCAGGGGTGGCGCCGAAGGAGCTGCGCGACAGCCTCACCGTCACGAGCGACCCCGGGACGGCGCTGATCCGGATCGACGTCGTGTCCAAGCAGGCGCTCGTGGCCGTCGACTCGGCGGCAGCGGTTGCGGCGACGATCACGCGTCCGACGCCGCCCGGCCAGATCGCCGTCGGCAGCGTCAAGCTCGTCACCGTCCCGGACGAGGCGATCCGCATCGGCGAGTCCAGCTCCTCCTCCCTGTTCATCGGTGGCCTTCTCGGCCTGCTGGTGGGTCTGCTTGCCGCCTTCGCGCTCGAACGCTCGGACCGTCGCATCGACACCTCCGACGACCTCGCCGAGCTGCTCGGCACCCCGGCCACCGACTGGGGCACCGTGACGCCTGCCGAGGCGCGCGCCCTGGCCTATCGCTGGCGGTCGCTGTCGGGTGTCGAGGCCCCCGAGGTCGCCGTCGTCGCCACGGCGCCGATGTCGCGCGACGACGTCAAGGACCTGCTCGCGAGCCTGCGCCCCGAGCCCTCGGCCAACCACGGTGTGGGGAGCTCGGGTTCGGCACGACCGTCCCAGGCTGTGGCCCGCGTCGAGGAGGGCGCGCCGTCGGGCGACATCGGGCTCGTCGCCGTCGGCGCACCTGGCACCGGTGAGGGCGCAGAGCTGCGCACCCAGACGAGCGACCTCGTCGTGGTCGTCGTCCGCGAGGGCACCCGTACCGCGGTCGTCCGTGAGTCCCTCGTCCGGCTCGGTGAGTACGGCGTCGTCGTGGTCTGGGGCCTGCTCTCGCCCAAGCACCGCGCCCCCGCGCCGGCAACCGCACCGGCCACGGCGACGGTGAGCCTCGCGAACCGCCTGGAGGGCAAGGCGTGACCCTTGCCCCGCTGCACGCACCGGCACCGGCCGCCCCGTTGACCGGGGTGGCCAGTCGGGTGCGTGGGCCGCGGGTGATGGACGTCGTCCCCCTTCCGTCCTGGGCGATCGTGCTCGGGGCACTCGGCGCCACGGCTGTGGCCGGATTCTTCGCGGCCCGCTCACCCGTCATCGGGCTCGCGGTCGTCGCGGCCGTGGCGGCGGGCCTCTACCTCGCCCAGCGCCCCGTGCTCCTGGCGCTCGTCGCGGTCGCACTGGTCCCGGTGACCTCGGGCCTGCGACGCGGACTTCCGGTTCCGAGCCTCAAGTTCTCCGAGGTCCTGACGGTCTTCGCCGCGCTGGTCGTGCTCGGCTTCGCCGCCCGCTACCTCCCGGGCCCACGCTGGCGTGCCTGGGACTGGGCCGCGTTGGCGTACTGCCTCGGCACCGCAGGCTTCGGCGTCCTCAACTCGGCTCTGCAGCAGACGATCATCACCTCGGACGACATCACCACGATGGTCGGTCCGATGCAGTTCCTGCTGCTGTACCGCGTCGTCGCCGCCGCCTTCCCCTCTCGCCACCTGAGGGTGGTCGCGCTGCGTGCCCTGCTGCTGGCGAGCGTCCCCGTCAGCCTTCTCGCGATCGCGCAGATGGTGGGTCCGGCGTTCTTCCAGAACCTCGCCGTGAGCCTGTCCGGCACCGGCATCTTCATCACGCCCGGCTACGACCCGGTGATGCGCGCGACGAGCGTCTTCCCGATGTGGCACCCGCTCGGCGGCTACCTCCTGGTCATCGCCCTGCTTGCGGTCGCCCTGCTGCTCAAGCGCGACACGACGGTCCTGTCGACCTGGTGGCTCGTCGGGGTCCTCGCCATCACGTGCATCTCGCTGGTGTTCACGTTGACAGCCACGATCCTCGCCGGGCTCGTGCTCGGGGTGCTGGTGGTCGGGTGGGCCATCAAGCGGCTCCGGCTCGTGCTGACGTGGCTCGTCGTCGGAGGTGGCATCGGCCTCATCGTGTTCTTCCCCCTGGTGGTCGGCCGGATCACCGAGCAGTCGACGGCGACCCGCGCGACCCCGACCGCCGGCGATTCGATCATCCCTCAGACGGTGCTCTACCGCTGGATCGTCTGGAGCGACCAGTACCTCCCGGCGCTGTCGGGCATGTGGGTCACGGGCTTCGGCCCCGCCGACCCGCCAGGTATCAGCTGGGATCACACCGAGTCCGGGTACATCACCCTCCTGCTGCGCGGAGGCATCCCCTTCCTCGTGATCGGAGGTGTCGTGGTCTACCTGTCCTGGCGGGCGGCCCGTCGCCGGCTGCTCACGGCAGACTCGGCACCCGAGATCGCGATCGCGGCCACCGTCATGGGCATCGCGGCGATCACACCGGTCATCAACTTCTTCTTTCCCTACTTCACGGCCAGCGGCATGCCACAGCCGATGTGGGTGGTGTGGGGCCTCCTGGCCGCCGCGATCGGTGCCGAGGACCTGCGCCGGGGTGACCGCGTCGGCCGCTCCCACCGGCAGCTGGAGGCCGCGCAGCGGCCCTCGATCGCCCCAGCGGGTGCGCTGTAACTCACAGATCGTCGCGGTCGTTCACCCATACGGGTGATGTCCGCCCGCGTGGACTCTCACCTTCAGCCGTTCGGTGGAAGCAACAAGCCCGAAACGGTGCTGAGGTATCTCTGTAGGTAGCGACGAGGAACCCGTTTGGACGTCGGGTGGTCGGCAGACATTCTGGCTGCTTCACCAAACGTTCAGGCGGTGTCAGGCGTCCGGTAGTCGAAGCGTTCGGCCCCTCAGATCCACTCGAGGAACAGCAATCGGAAGGGGGAGCGGTGCTCGACGAGGAAGCGGTGGCGGTGGAGCGGCAGCGGGCGCAGAGCGCGAGCGTCGCACGTTCCGTCGACGACGCACTCCTGACCCCCTCGCCCTCCGGAGCCGACGAGTACGCCCTGGCCGACGAGCCGGGCGCCAAGGTCGTCGAGCCGCCCTTCCTGACCTCCGTTCCCGCCCAGTCGACGCGCATCTACAAGGCCGACCTCACGCCGGTCGACCGGCGACCGGATCTGGAGGCGATCTCCCTGCGTCGGGTCCGCTGGGTGAAGCGCTACATCCGAGGTCTGATGCTCGCGGACGCCCTCGCCGCCTTCTTCGCCGCGTCCGTCGCACTCGTGGTGCGATTCGGAATCGACGCCGGCTACGGCCCCAACGCCTTCTACCTCCCCGTGACCCTGCTGTTCCCGTTGGCATGGGTCGGGGTGCTCGGCCTCGGCCGGGCCTACGAGGCTCGGTTCATCGGTGACGGCACCGACGAGTTCCGCCGTGTGCTCGACTCCGGTGTCCGCTTCCTCGCCCTGCTCGCGCTGTCGTCGTACCTGCTCAACTGGGACTTCGCCCGCGGGTACGCGATCGTGGCCATCCCTCTCGCGATGGTGCTCAGTCTGAGCGTGCGCGCCATCGGCCGTCGCGTCGAGCGTCGGGCCGAGAAGGAGGGCACTGCATCGCGGCGCGTCCTCGTCATCGGCACCGAGCGGTCGACGGCCGAGCTCATCCGTCGCCTGCGCAAGCAGGACGACCACCCCTTCCTCGTCGTCGGTGTGCTGGTCGACTCCGCTCGGGGCGACACCGTCGAGGGCGTGCCCGTCGTGGGCAGCTCCCGCGACGCCGCCGCCGCCCTGATTCGCTCCGGTGCCGACACCATCGCCTTCGGTGCCTGGTCGACGCTGTCGCAGGCCGAGCTCCGTCGCCTGTCGTGGGAGCTCGAAGGCACCCACGTCGACATCCTCGTCACGCCCAACCTCACCGACGTCTCGGGCCCTCGCATCTCCGTGCGGCCGGTTGCCGGCCTTCCGCTGCTGCACGTCGAGAAGCCCGAGTTCACCGGCTTCCGCCGCGTGTTCAAGGGCCTGTTCGACCGCGGCGTCGCCTTCGTCTCCCTGGTGCTGCTGACGCCGCTCTTCCTCGCCCTCGCCGTGGCGGTGCGCCTCGACTCCCACGGGCCGGCGTTCTTCCGCCAGGAGCGCGTGGGTCGCGCGGGCAAGACCTTCACGATGCTGAAGTTCCGTTCGATGAGCCTCGACGCCGAGGACCGGCTCGACGACATCAAGGCCAGCAACGTCCACGGCGACGGACCGCTCCTCAAGGTCGTCGACGACCCGCGCATCACGCGCGTCGGCAGGTTCCTGCGCAAGACCTCGCTCGACGAGCTGCCCCAGCTGGTCAACGTCCTCCTCGGTCAGATGTCGCTCGTCGGGCCGCGACCGCCGCTTCCCCGCGAGGTCGCGCAGTACGAGAACCACGTGCAGCGCCGCCTGCTGGTCAAGCCCGGCCTCACAGGTCTCTGGCAGGTCAGCGGTCGTGCCGACCTGAGCTGGGAGGACTCGGTCCGCCTCGACCTCTACTACGTCGAGAACTGGAGCTTCCTGCTCGACATCGCGATCCTGGTGCGCACCGTGCGTGCCGTGCTCGCCTCCCGCGGCGCCTACTAGCCGCTCCGGCGTCGTCGCCGTCCTGCAAAGCCCTTGCAACAACGGCGCTTACGACGACCCCGCGTTGTCGCTGACCGTGGTCCGTTGCTACCGTCCTGCCCATGCACCGCCGCCCGGCTCTCACCTCGCGCCGACACATCGACCTCGGTCGTATGTCCTCGCAGATGTGTCGAATGCCCGGCATGCGGCAGTGCGACCGTCCCTAGCGGACACGAGAGACTCGCGCCCGAGGCCGGAGAACACCACTCCGGCCTTTGTCGTCCCGCGGTCGCACCCCCGTCCTACCGGGCGCACCAGCCGGCCTCGGCCGCACCAGAACCACGTCGCACCCTCGCGGCACCCTGATCCTCACCGGCCCTTCCCGCGCAGGCGGGACGTACAGAAGGAAGACCCAGGCATGAGCACCGACTGGAGCTTTGAGACCAAGCAGATCCACTCCGGGCAGGTCGTCGACCCGACCACAGGGGCGCGGGCGCTGCCGATCTACTCGACGACCTCGTACGGCTTCCGCGACACCGACCACGCGGCCGCGCTGTTCGGCCTCGCCGAGAGCGGCAACATCTACACCCGCATCATGAACCCGACCCAGGCGGTCGTGGAGGAGCGCGTCGCAGCACTTGAGGGCGGCGTCGCAGCCCTGCTCGTCAGCAGCGGCCAGGCTGCCGAGACCATCGCGATCCTCAACCTCGCCGAGGTCGGCGACCACATCGTCTCCAGCCCGTCGTTGTACGGCGGCACGTACAACCTCTTCCACTACACGCTGCCCAAGCTCGGCATCGAGGTCTCGTTCGTCGACGACCCCGACGACCTGAACCAGTGGCAGGCGGCCGTCCGCCCGAACACCAAGGCGTTCTTCGCCGAGACGATCTCCAACCCGAAGAACGACGTCCTCGACATCGAGGGCGTCGCGGGTGTGGCGCACGCCAACGGCGTACCGCTCATCGTCGACAACACCGTGGCGACGCCCTACCTCATCCAGCCGCTCAAGTGGGGTGCCGACATCGTCGTGCACTCGGCGACGAAGTACCTCGGGGGTCACGGCACCGCGATCGCCGGCGTGATCGTCGACGGCGGCACGTTCGACTGGGCCGCCAACCCTGACAAGTTCCCGCAGTACAACACTCCGGACCCGAGCTACCACGGTCTCGTGTACGCCGCGGCCCTCGGCAACATCGCCTACATCATCAAGGCGCGCGTCCAGCTCCTGCGTGACCTCGGGCCGGCCGTCGCCCCGTTCAACGCGTGGCTGATCGCGCAGGGCCTCGAGACCCTGTCGCTGCGGATCGAGCGCCACGTGTCGAACGCCCAGAAGGTGGCCGAGTGGCTCGTCGGGCGCGACGAGGTGGAGTCGGTCAACTACGCGGGACTGCCGACGTCGGCCTGGTACGCCAACGGCCAGAAGTACGCGCCCCAGGGCACCGGTGCCGTCCTCGCCTTCGAGATCAAGGGCGGAGTGGCCGCAGGCAAGAAGTTCGTCGACGCGCTCGAGCTGCACAGCCACGTGGCCAACATCGGCGACGTGCGGTCCCTCGTGATCCACCCGGCGTCCACGACGCACTCGCAGCTCACACCCGAGGAGCAGCTGGCAGCCGGTGTCACCCCGGGCCTCGTGCGCCTCGCCGTCGGCATCGAGGGCATCGAGGACATCCTCGCCGACCTCGACGCCGGCTTCCGCGCGGCCAAGGACGCCTGAGCCGCATGAGCGACGCCCGAGGTCTCCCTCCTGCCAGCGGTGCCTGGCAGGAGGGCGACCCCGTGGGCGATCGACGGTTCGCGGCGATCGGCGATCTCGACCTCGAGCTCGGCGGACGGCTCGAGGGCGTGACCGTCGCCTACGAGACCTGGGGCGATCTCGACGCCGACCGCTCCAACGCAGTTCTGGTGCTGCACGCGCTCACCGGTGACTCGCACGTCGTGGGCGAGGTCGGCCCCGGCCACCCGACTCCCGGCTGGTGGGACGGCCTCATCGGCCCCGGTGCGCCGCTGGACACCGACCGCTGGTTCGTCGTGGCGTCCAACATCCTCGGCGGGTGCCAGGGCACCACCGGCCCGTCCTCCCTCGCGCCCGACGGACGCCGCTACGGCTCGCGGTTCCCGCGCATCACGGTGGGAGACCAGGTCCGCGCCGAGGTCGCCCTCTCCGATGTCCTCGGCATCGACCGCTGGGCGTCGGTGCTCGGCGGCTCGATGGGCGGGATGCGCGCAGTCGAGTGGGCCGTGGGCCATGGCGACCGGATCTCTTCGGCCCTGTTCCTCGCCTCCGGGGCCGTCGCCTCCGCAGACCAGATCGGCACCCAGACCGCGCAGATCCTCGCCGTCACCTCCGACCGGGGCTGGCAGGGCGGCGACTACCACGACGCAGCGGCGGGCGAGGGACCCACGGCCGGCCTCGGCATCGCCAGGCGGATCGCGCACCTCACCTACCGCAGCGAGCTCGAGCTCTCGACCCGCTTCGGCAGCGCGCCGCAGGAGGGCGAGGATCCGCTCGCCGGCGGGCGGTACGCCGTGCAGTCGTACCTCGACCACCAGGCCGACAAGCTGATGCGTCGCTTCGATGCCGGCACCTACGTGGCGCTGACCGATGCGATGAACACCTGGGACGTCGGACGCGGTCGCGGTGGTGCCGAGGTCGCGCTCGCGCGCGTCAGCGTGCCGCTCGTCGTGGCGGGGATAGACAGCGACAGGCTGTATCCGCTGCACACGCAGGCGTTCGTGGCCGAGCATGCGCCGAGCACCGTCGGAGGTCTCCGCGTGATTCCCTCGCCGTACGGGCACGACGGGTTCCTCGTCGAACGCGATCGGGTCTTCGACCTCGTCGGCGAGACCCTCGCGCTCGCCCTGGCCAACGCCTGACGGCGCCGCTGAGAACCACGAGGGAGGCGTACCGACGGTTGCGCGGGGTGGCGGCGTGCCAGGCGCCGGCGTCAGACGGCCGAGCGAGCGACCTCGCGCCGCGCCAGCCTCCGGTCGACCGCCCAGAGCACCAGGGCGATCACCAGGCCGAGGAGGAGGACTCCGGTCAGGTTCAGGGCCACGGTGCCATAGCCCAGCTTCACGACGTCGATGAAGAAGTAGGGGTAGGCGCCGATGACCACGCCTCGTACGAGGGCGTAGACGAGCCACAGGATCGGCAGCACGAACGATCCCGCGAGCACCCGGCCGTTGATCCAGCCACGCGGGCCGGCCACGACGAACACCACGACGGTCAGCAGCGGCACGGCCTGGTGGATGAAGAAGTTCGCGAGCACCTCCCAACCGCGAAGGGTGGAGACGCCGGACAGGATCACCCCGTAGACCAGGCCCGTGATCGAGATCATCAGCAGCGACGAGAGGCGCACGGCCCGCAGCACCGGGGAGTCGCGGCGGGAGTCGAGCACCAGGAGCGTCAGCACGACGGCGACGGCGGCGTTGCTCCAGATCGTGAAGTAGGAGAAGAAGTCCACGACGCGGCCGATGAGGCCGTCGATGCCGGGCGCGTTGCCGTACCCGTACTCGCTCGGCTTGGTCGACGTGGTGGGGTACATGCCCGTCGACGAGAGCGTGAACTGGATCGCCAGCCCGAGCCAGGCGACGACGGCGTTGCCGAGGAACCATCGCTGGGCCGTGCTGGTGCGCTCGGCACGGGTGCCGGTGTCCTGCGTCGTCGCGGTCATGAGCAGGAAGGTAGCGGCAGGCCAGGGCCTCGGCGACCCGGATCAGGCAGGTTCGGGCGCCGCGGGCGTGGTGGCGATCTGCTTCGCGGCGTACCTGCTCCAGACGACGAGGCTGAGAACACCCACGACGATCTGCGGTACGAACGAGGCGGCGCGCCAGACGAGCGTCGCGGCGGTGGCATCACCGTCGGACACGCCGGCCGCGGTGAGGATGCCGAGCATGAGGGCGTCGACCGTGCCCAGACCACCCGGGGTCAACGGGATCATGATGCCGATCTGCGCGACGGCGTACGCCCCGAGAACGGCCAGCGCCGGCGTGTGGTTGCCACTGCCCTGCACGCCCCAGAGCGCCGCAAGCAGGATCAGGCCCTGGGTGACGGAGACGCCGACCTGCGCTGCCGTGATGGCGTACCACCGGCGCCTGACGAGGTCGACGGTGTCGTTGCGGAATCCGAGGACGGACTTCACGAGATCCACCGGGTCGCGCTTGAACCGTGTCATCAGCGGGTTCACGAGCTTGTTCCCGACCTCGCCGACGCGGATGGCCAGCGGCTCACTGCGCATGATCAGCGCGAACACCACGATCATGACCGTCAGCACGCCGAGGCCGATGGCGGCGTACTTCACGTAGGAGCTGACGTCGACGAGGCCCGAGCCCCAGAGCGCGAACACGCCGAGGACGGGGAGGCCCAGGGTGACGAAGACGCTCCAGACCCCGACTGCGCCGATCGCCGCGGTCGCGACGGTCGGCGGCACGCGCCACGACGCGAGCATCGCGTACTGCACGCCGAGGCCGAACGCGCCGCCGGCGGGGATGCCGTTGCTGATCGCGAACGCGCCCTGGTTGAGCTGGAAGGCTCGCGGATACGACAAGCCGGGCGTGGCGGCGATGAACGGCAGCGGGTAGAACGCCAGGTAGATCAGCACCATGAGGACGATGAGCACGACGTCGGAGACGCCCATCCCCTTGAGCGACTCGACCGCGTCGGCGTAGCTGCCGATCTGGGGGATCACCTTGACGAAGATGACGACGAGGACGGCGAGACCGACGAGGCCGAAGATGATCGATCTCTTCTTGTCCAGCGCGGGCCGCGGCCCGGCTGCAGCCACCGCGACGTCTGCGGGCCGGTCGGGCGATGCGCCGGCGGCGTCGTCAGTCATGCGCAGAGCGTAAGGGACCGCCCCCTGCTGTCGCGGCACCCGTGGCAGAGTCGCCGTGTGCCCGACGACCTGACCCGCGCGCTCGGCGACGAGCCGTTCATCGACCTCGTGTCGTTCCGGCCTGACGGGTCGGCCGCGCACACGGCGGTGTGGGTCAGTGGCGACGGACGTCGACTGTTCGTCTCGACGTTCGGTGACTCGTTCAAGGTGGCGAGGATCGGCCATAACCCGCTCGTGGCCGTTGCCGCGTGCGACGGACCTGGACGCCTGCTGCCGGGCGCCACGTACGTCGCGGGCCGGGCCCAGGTGCTCGACCGCAGCGAGTTCCGGGACGGTGTGCGGGGCCATCGCCGAAAGTACGGGCGGCACTTCTCGATGATGTGGCCCGCCCGCTGGCCGTTGCGCCTGATCGGACGGAAGCGCGTGTGGATCGTCGTGGAGCTGACGCCCGACGTCGATCTCGTCCACATCGACCCGCCCGTGGTCCGCGAACACTGAGGATGGCGGTGTGAGCAGGTTCGATGTCGACGTCGCCGTCGTCGGGTCCGGATTCGGCGGTGGCGTGGCTGCGTTGCGGCACGCGGAGGCGGGACGCTCGGTGGCTGTTCTCGAGCAGGGCCGGCGGCTCACCCGGGCCGACCTCGAGGCCGGTGCGCAGAGCACGCGGGCTCTGCTCTGGGCACCCGAGGTGGGCCTGTCCGGCTACTTTCGCCAGACGCTTCTCCGCCACGTCGTCGTGGTGCACGGTGTCGGCGTCGGCGGTGGCTCGGTCGTCTACGCCGCGGTCCTCCTGCAGCCGACACCCCACGCGTGGACGGCAGCGGGGTGGACCTCGACGGGGCTGGACTGGGCCGCAGAGCTCGCACCGCACTACGCCACTGCGGCTTCGATGCTCGGCGTCGCGACCAACCCGTACGTCGGGGCCCAGGACCGCTGGCTGGAGTCCGCGGCCGAAGCGCTCGGTGCCGGGTCGACGTATGCGCCCACGCCTCAAGGGATCTCGTTCGCCGACTGCGTGCGGTGCGGCGCCTGCCTCACCGGCTGCGTCCACGGCGCCAAGAACAGCGTGGACCGCACGTACCTCGCGCAGGCCGAGGAGCGCGGAGCCGTCGTCACGCCGCGGTCGCGGGTGCGTCGCCTCGACCGCCTCTCCGGCGGCGGCTGGGCGCTCGAGGTGGTGGATCCGCTCGACCGGCGTTCGCCCGTGCGCAGGCTGATCGCTCGCGAGGTGGTGCTTGCCGGGGGAGTACTGGGGACGACCGAGCTGCTGCTCGCCTCGCGCGACCGGTGGGGCTCGATCCCGTGGCTGTCGCCGGCTCTCGGCAAGCATGTGCGCACCAACTCCGAGGCGTTCACGGCTGTGCTCCAGCCCGACGACTCGGTCGACGTGAGCACCGACGGCGCGACGATCAGCAGCGACTTCCACCCTGATGCCAGCACGCACGTCACGAACAACCGATTCCCGGCGTCGTACGGCTTCATGCGGTGGTACCTCTCGCCTCTCGTCGACGACGAGCGACGCAGCGCACGCGCACTCGGCACGCTCGTCGCCGTCGTGCGTGACCCGCGCACCGCGACGGCGAACATCCGCTCCCGCGACTGGAACCGTCGGGTGACGGTCCTGACGGTGATGCAGCACGACGACAACGAGATCGCGCTCGTGCTGCGGCGTGGCCCGCTCGGCTGGGGCCTGCGCTCGCGTCTCGCACCGGGCGCGGACCCGATTCCGACGTACCTGCCCCAGGCCAACGCCTCGGCGCGGGCGGTGGCTGCTGCGAGCGGCGGTCAGGCGTACGGCACCCTGCTCGACCCGCTGCTCGGGATCGGAGCCACGGCGCACATCCTGGGCGGCGCGGTCATCTCGACCTCTCCCGATGCGGGCGTGATCGATCCGCAGCACCGGGTCTGGGCCTCGCCCGACGGCGACGTGCACGAAGACCTTCGTGTGCTCGACGGCAGCGCCGTGCCGGCCAACATCGGCGTCAACCCGTCACTGACCATCACCGCGCTCGCCGAACGCGCGATGTCGTTGCGCTGAGCCGGCTAGGGCAGCCAGGTGCGGTTGCGCCACGGCGTGCTGGCGCCGCGTGCGTCCGAGAGAGCGGCGAAGTCCTTGAGCCGCGCGATCGCCCGGGTGCGCGACGCCGTGCTCACGAACGATCCGGCCTCGTCGGCGATCCCGGCGCGCCAGGCGCGGCCGCCGTGCAGCGACCGCTTCACCGCCGCGACGGCGTCGGGGCTGCGTCGGGCCACCTCGGTGGCGAGGGCGATCGCGGTGCCGAGGCTGGAGCCCGCATCGGCGACCTCGTCCACGAGCCCGATCCCCTGGGCGGCATCGGCGTCGTACGTCGTGGCGCGCAGCATCATCGACCGCGCGCGGGCGGACCCGACCGCGCGGGCGAGGCGCTGGGTGCCGCCCGCACCGGGCGGGATGGCGGCCGTGATCTCGACCAGGCCGATGTGCCCCTCGCCCCGGGCCATGACGCGCAGGTCGCAGGCCAGGGCGAGCTCGCACCCGCCCGCCAGCGCGTCACCGTCGATCGCCGCGACCACGACCTGGGGCAGGGTGCCGAGGCGGTCGAGGGCAGCGTGGGTGCGTGCGAGCTCGGCGATCCCGGCCGCGGGCGAGGCGAGCAGGGCGTCCCGGAGCCGGTCGCTGCGCGAGAGCGCCGAGATCCCGGTGAACGCTGCTCGGGCCAGGGCGTAGGGCACCGGCCGGCCCAGTGCCTCGGCACCCTCGGCGATCTCCCCGAGCCGGAAGTGGGGGGCGAAGACACCCGGCTCGCGCCCGGTCACCACCACGCCGCCGATGGCCGTGGTGGTCGCCAGGCGGCGACCGAGCAGGAAGAGGTCGGCGAACACCGCGGTGTCGAGCAGGTCGCCGGCGGGGTTGTCCAGCCGCACCACCAGGATCCGGGTGCTTCCGCCGCCGTCGGTGGGCACGGGGTCGGGCGCCAGCGTGCAGCGAAGCGTGGCGAGGTCGGTCCAGAGGGCGTCCGCGGCGGTGGTCACGCGCTGATCCTGCCGTGCGGTGCGCCCTCGCGTGGGTCAGTCGCCGGTGGTGCCGTCCACGACCTCGCGCAGGAGGTCGGCGTGGCCGTTGTGCCGGGCGTACTCCTCGATCATGTGGACGTACAGCCAGCGCAGGTCGATCGCGCCGTGCCGGCCGTGCAGGAACGTCGTCTCGAGCGGGAGCCCCTCGGCGGCGGCATCGGCCGCCGCGCACTCGGCGCGGAAGGCCTCCCACACCTGCTCCGCCGGCATCGAGTCGAGGTCGTCGAAGTCGCCGGACTCGTTGCCCTTCGGCCCGAAGGGTCCCTCGAGGGCTTCACCGCGAAGCTTGGTGCGGAACCACCACCGCTCGACGTCGGTCATGTGCCGAACGAGCCCGAGCAGCGACATGCCCGAGGGCGGCACCGCGCGGGCGGCGAGCTGCTCGTGCGTGAGGCCCGAGCACTTCCACAGCAGGGTCTCGCGGTGGAACCGCAGCCACGCCTGCAGCGACGTGCGCTCATCGGACACGTACGGCGGATCGGCGCGGTGAATCTCAGGTGCGGTCCAGGTCATGAGTGCTCCTGCTGCTCGGATGGGCGATCGGCTCATCCTGGCCGGTGCCTCCGACAGCCGTGCCGGGATTCTCCGACCGGGCTGCATCCACGCGCCGCATCCCGGCGGAAGTAGGTGCAGTCGTCCGGGTCGCCGGACCCCATCCTCGGGAGAGACATGAAGCTCCGCACCCGTATCGCCGCAGCATCGGCCGCCGTCGCCCTCGGCGTCTCCGGCATCGCCCTCACCGCGCCGGCCGCGCAGGCCCAGGGCCAGCGCTCGCTCGCAGCGGTTCTCACCGCGAACGGCGGTGGCACGTTCGACAGCAACCCCAAGGACTACGACATCGTCACCCAGGCGGTGCTCGCCGTTCTCGCGGCCAAGCCGAACAGCGCGGTCAAGGTTCTGACCGACGGCACCGTCGCCCTCACGGCGTTCATCCCCAACGACCAGGCCTTCCGCCTGCTGGTCAAGGACCTCACCGGCATCGCGCCGAAGTCCGAGAAGCAGATCTTCAACGCGGTCGCCAAGCTGGGTATCCCCACCGTCGAGGCCGTCCTGCTGTACCACGTCGTCCCCGGCGCCACGATCTACTCGTCCGCCGCGGTCAAGGCCAACGGCGCTGTGCTCAAGACCGCGCAGGGCGGCACGCTCGGCGTCGCGGTGTACGCCGGCCCCGAGATCTCCCTCTGGGACAAGGACAAGAACTCGCGCAACGCCCGCGTGATCCTGTCGCAGGTCGACCTCAACAAGTTCAACAAGCAGGTCGCGCACGGCATCGACCGCGTGCTTCGCCCCATCGACCTCCCGCCGCTGGCTCACTGATCCAGCCACACCAGCAGCCCCCGGCCTCGTGGCCGGGGGCTGCTGTACGTGCGGTTCAGGTTCGGGCGTGGACCTGGAACGCGACGACAGGGTCCGGGCCCTCGGCCGCGACGTCGTGCACGTGCACCGCACCGTGGGTGCGCAGACCACCGGCGGCGTGCACGCGCGAGACCGCCGTACGCCGTCCCGGCGCGAGACCGGTGCTGCGAACACTTCGCAGCACCCCGTCGCGGGGGACCACGAGAGACACAGGGTAAGAGGGGGCTTGGATACGCGGGGAGTAGGTGGTGGGGGGGGGGGGGGGGTGAGGGGGGGGCCACGCAACAG
>JBBQAY010000010.1:0-64311 GCA_038316965.1 Candidatus Nanopelagicales bacterium | reverse complement strand
CTCCACATCACCGCTGGGCGGGCGGTCCTCGATCGCGCCGAACGACTGCGACGCAGTGCGCGTCACCGTGCCGGACTCGGCCCGGCTGAGCGCGCCCTGCTCGTCGAGGGACTCGGTCAGCCAGGACCACGCCACCTCGGTGAGCATCGGGTCCTGCGCGATGTCGAGCTCGACGGTTCCCTTGCTGAAGCTCACGACGCGGAACTGGCCGTCCCACGGCTCCTGACCGTCCGGGTCGTGCAGCAGCACGAACCGTCCGCTGGCGACCTCGTCGTCACCCACGACGACCTCGGCCTGCAGGGCCACGGCGTACGGCGACAGGCGCTGGGGGGCCGGGGTCTCCTCGAGCGTGATCTCCGCGCGCAGGGTGACGCTGCGGATGCTCTCGAGCGCGGCCGAGAACGACGGCGGCACCGCGGTCGCGGGGCCGTCACCGGAGTCGCGGCGACGTGCACTCATGAGGCTGAGAGTAGGTCGCTCCGGGCTCCCGGGGTCGCAGGTCGGGATCGACGCGGCGCGTCGCGCGGGACGGTGTCGATTCGACCCCCTCACGGCCCGGTGCGACGATCAGCAGGTGAGCGACCTCGACACCTCAGCCCTGCCCGAGCGCCACCCGCTTGTCGACGGTCGCACCGCGTCGGCGCCGCTCATCCTCGCCGCGCGCCGGCAGCCGGTGCCGCACACCCCTGTGTGGTTCATGCGCCAGGCGGGGCGCTCGCTGCCCGAGTACCGCGCCCTGCGGGCCGGCGTCCCCATGCTCGAGTCGTGCTTCACCACCGACCTCGTCACCGAGATCACGCTGCAGCCTGTTCGCCGCCACGGTGTCGACGCCGCGATCTTCTTCAGCGACATCGTGGTGCCGCTCAAGGCGATCGGCGTCGACCTCGACATCGTGCCCGGCGTCGGCCCGGTCGTGGCCGAGCCGTTCCGTACCGAGGCCGACGTCGACAGGCTTCGCGACCTCACGCCCGAGGACGTGGCCACGGTCCTGGCCGCAGTCACCGCGCTTGCGGAGGAGCTCGGATCGACACCGCTCATCGGGTTCGCCGGTGCTCCGTTCACGCTGGCGTCGTACCTCGTCGAGGGCGGCCCCAGTCGCGACCACGCCCGCACCAAGGCGCTGATGTACGGCCGCCCGGATGTCTGGCACGCACTGCTCGGCCGGCTCGCGGAGATCGCCGGCACCTTCCTGCGCCAGCAGGTTCTTGCGGGGGCCAGCGCGATCCAGCTCTTCGACTCGTGGGTCGGCGCGCTTCCGCCGAGGGACTACCGGGAGCTCGTCCAGCCGCACTCGCGGGCTGCGCTCGCGTACGTCGCCGACCTCGGCGTCCCGAAGATCCACTTCGGCGTGGGCACGGGTGAGCTCCTCGCCGACATGCGCGATGCCGGTGCCGACGTCGTCGGAGTCGACTTCCGGGTTCCGCTGTCCGAGGCCGCCCGCCGCGTCGGGCCCGATCACGCGCTGCAGGGCAACCTCGATCCCGGGGTCCTGTTCGCCGACGTGGCGGCGGTCGAGTCGCGCACGCGGCAGGTGCTCGACGACGCCGTCGGTCTGCCCGGCCACATCTTCAACCTCGGCCACGGGGTCCTGCCCGACACCGACCCCGATGTCCTCACCCGCGTGGTGGGGATCGTCCACGAAGCCACCGCGCGCTGACCCGCCTCGGTCAGACTGCCTCGGTCGGCCGCTCGGGCGCCGTCGGCCGTGAGCGGCGGACGAGCCACCAGACGATCAGTGCGATCGGCACCAGGACGAGCAGGAACGGCACGAGGGCGCCGATCACCGTGAGCGCGACCACCATCGCGCCGGTGAAGGCGTCCCAGCCGGCCGCGAGCCCGGCGACGAAGCCGGTCTGCTTCTCCGACACGACCGGTGCCTGCTGGTCGACCAGGCGCACGGTCACCGTCGCCTGAGCGGTCTGGTCGGCGAGCACGCGCTGCTGCGCCTGCAGCGACTCGAGGTCGGCCTGCCGACGGCTCAGCTCGGCCTCGAGCGTGACGACGTCGGCGATGGTGACCGCCTTGTCCATGAGCGTCCGCACGCGCGCGAGCGACGCCTCAGCGGTCTTCAGGCGGGCGTCGACGTCGGCGACCTGCGAGGACACGTCCTCGGTGGTGCGGTACGACGCCTCCACGGTGCCGAGCGCCGACAGGTCGCGGATCAGTGCGTCCACCTCGTCGTTCTCGACGCGCAGCGTCGTGGTCGAGGACGCGTAGATCGTGGGGCAGCCGGTGCTCGGACAGGAGGACACGCCCCTCTCGTCGACCGTGGGCGGCATCGGCTCGGGGTAGCCGTCGCCGGACGACGTCGTCTGGCTGGCGATCGTCGCCTGGTGCCGGGCGGCGGCCGCGCCGAGCCCGTCTGTGGCCTTCGCGAGGTCCTCCACCCGCACGGTCATGTCCGCGCGGACGATCACCGATCGCTCGATCGAGACGGCCAGCGGCTCGCCGCCGGTCGCCCCCTTGCCGCCCGAGGAGTCGGTGACCACGCCGTCGCCCCCCACCGCGGGTGCGGGAGCCGCGGCCTCGGACCGTGCGCCGGCGGAGTCGGACGACCCCGACGCGGAGCAGCCCGCGAGCAGGAGCCCGGCGAGGCCGAGTGCGACGGCCGCTGCGGCCGGTCGGCGGCGGGACGTGCGGGCGACGGTGCTGTGGGCAGACATGGCGTCCTCCGGTGTGCGCGGCCGTACGGTCTAGCGCTGGGACGTGACCTGTCGCACAGCGGTTCCGGCCGGGACGGTCTCGGAACGGCGACGGTTGCGGGGGAGTGGCAGGGTTGTGCCCGTGCGCCGCCCCTGCGGCGGCGCGGAGCCCGTTGGACCCGACCACTCGCGAGGACCCTGTGACCGACCCGGACGACGTCGGACGACGCCCGCACGTCGTCGTGGTGGGCGGCGGCATCTCGGGCCTCGCGGCCGCGTGGCGGCTCGCGACCCTGCGGCACGACCTCGACATCACGGTGCTCGAGGGCTCGGACGTCGTCGGAGGCAAGCTGCGGGTCAGCGACATCGACGGCGTCCCGGTCGACGAGGGTGCCGAGTCGATGATCGCGACCCGCCCCGAGGCCGTGGCGCTCGCCCGTGAGATCGGGCTCGGCGACGAACTCGTGCACCCCGCGGTGAGCGCGCCGAGCCTCTTCCTGGACGGCGACCTGGCTCCGTTCCCACCCGCGCTGATGATGGGTGTGCCGACCGATCTGGCGTCGCTCGCGCGGTCGGGAGTGATCTCGCCGCAAGGGCTTGCGCGCATTCCTCTCGACCACGTGCTTCCGGCGACCCGCATCGGGGACGACATCTCGATCGGGGAGTACGTCGGCCGCAGGGTCGGGCCCGAGGTGGTCGTCAAGCTCGTGGCACCGCTGCTCATGGGCGTGTACGCCGACCGCCCGGTGAACGTCTCGATGCGGGTCGCGGCCCCGTCGCTGTTCGAGGCCGCGACCCACGACCGGTCGCTGCTCGAGGCCGCGAAGACGGCGCGGAGCAGGTCTTCCGCGGTGGCGGGCGGCGGCCCCGTGTTCGCGGGCATCCGCGGCGGCGTCGGACGATTCCCGGTCGTGCTCGCCGAACGGCTGCGCAGTGCCGGCGTCACGATCGAGACGGGTGTGACCGTGAGGGACGTCGTCCGCGCACCGGGCGGCTGGCGGATCGAGACCGGTGCGCGAAGCGACGCCCGGTTCATCGATGCCGATGCGGTCATCCTGGCGGTCCCCGCACCGGTGGCGGCGAAGCTCGCCGAGGGTCTGTCGGTGCAGGCCGAGGCCGAGCTGTCCGAGCTCGAGGTCACGTCGGTCGCCGTCGTCACCCATCTCTACCGCGCGTCCGACCTCCCGGGCGGCGACCTTCCGGCCGGCAGCGGCTACCTGACGCCGTCCGACGTCCGTCGGCCCGTCAAGGCGGCCACCTTCGCCTCGCACAAGTGGCAGTGGATCGACGACGCCGTCCGTCCACGAGGCCTGGTGGCGGTGCGCTGCTCGATGGGTCTGGCCGACGACGTGGAGCTGCTCCAGCGCGACGACGACGAGCTCGCGACCCTTGCCGCCGACGACCTCGCGTTCGCCGCTCGACTCGGCAGGGCCAGGCCGGTCGCCACGCGAGTGACACGCTGGGGCGGCGGCCTGCCGCGGTACGCCGTCGGGCACGTCGACCGCGCCGAGCGCATCGTCGCGGCGCTGCAGTCCCTGCCCGGCATGGCGGTCTGCGGGGCGGCGTACGACGGCGTCGGGATCGCGGCGTGCATCGGTCGCGCCGACAAGGCAGCCACCCACATCTCGCAAAGCCTCGGATCTCACGGAGAATGGCGTCATGGCTGACACCGGCACGAAGCCCGACAAGCCCGGCAAGGGCAAGCGCCCGCAGCAGGGCAAGGCCGCCAAGGAGATCAACGACCAGATCCGCTACACGACGTGGTCGGTGTTCAAGGCCGCGACCCCCATGGGCGACGTCGACCGCGCCCCGCTCGTGGCCGAGGTCGAGGCGCTCGTCGAGCAGCTCGCGTCCAAGGACGTCGTCGTCCGCGGCTTCTACGACGTGAGCGCTCTGCGGGCCGACGCCGACGTCGTCCTGTGGATGCACGCGGAGACCTCGGACGCGCTGCAGGACGCGTACCACCGCTTCCGCCGTACGACGTTCGGCGGCACGCTCGAGCCCGTGTGGTCGCAGATGGCGCTGCACCGGCCCGCGGAGTTCAACAAGTCGCACGTGCCCGCGTTCCTCGCGGACGAGAACGCCAAGGACTACGTGTGCATCTACCCGTTCGTGCGGTCGTACGAGTGGTACCTGCTGCCGGACGAGGAGCGCCGCGAGCTGCTGGTCGAGCACGGCCAGATGGGCCGTGACTTCCCCGACGTCCGCGCCAACACCGTGGCCTCGTTCGCGCTCGGCGACTACGAGTGGATCCTCGCGTTCGAGGCGGACGAGCTGCACCGCATCGTCGACCTCATGCGCCACCTGCGCGGCAGCCGCGCGCGCCTGCACGTCCGCGAGGAGATCCCCTTCTACACCGGCCGCCGCCGCTCGGTAGCCGACCTCGTCACCGCTCTCCCGTAGCGAGCACCGCCCGGGGATACTCGGGGCATGGCTGCCTCCGTCTCCCGTATCTCGATCGCACCCGTGAAGAGCCTGGGGCTCGTGCACCCCGAGTCGGTCGAGCTCACGGCGTACGGCGCCACCGGTGACCGTGTGTTCGCCGTCGTCGACGGCGAGGGCAAGCTCGCGAACGGCACCAAGCACGGGCCACTGGTCCGCGTGCAGGTGGCGTACGACGGCGGGCGGCTCACGCTGACGCTGCCGGACGGCACCGAGGTGGGCGACGAGGTGCGGCTGGGCGAGGCCCTGGCACCGGTGTTCTACGGCGAGGAGCGCGCGGCTCGGCTGGTCGAGGGCCCGTTCGCCGCTGCGCTGAGCGAGATCGACGGATCTCCGGTGCGGCTGGTGCGCATGGACGACGGCGAAGGAGTCGACCGGCCCGGCGACGGTGTGGTGTCCCTCCTGTCGACCGCAGCCCTCGCCGCGATGGCCGACCAGGCCGGCGCCGCCGAGCCGGTCGACGGTCGGCGGTTCCGGATGACCTTCCTGCTCGACGGGCTGTCGCCCCATGCTGAGGACGGCTGGGTCGGACGCGAGGTCCGCATCGGCGCCGCGGTCGTGCGCATCGCCGGCAACATCGGGCGCTGCTCGATCACGCAGCAGGACCCGGACACCGGCACCAAGAGCTTCGACACCCTCAAGCTCATCCAGGCAGCGCGCGGCCAGATGCCCACGACCGAGCCGTTGCCCTTCGGCGTGCACGCCGAGGTCGTCGTACCCGGGCTGGTGGCGGTCGGTGACACCGTCGAGCCACTCGGCTAGGCCGGGCTACTCCGCCGGCGCGAGCTTGATGCTCACCGAGTTGATGCAGTAGCGCTGGTCGGTGGGTGTGCCGTAGCCCTCGCCCTCGAAGACGTGGCCGAGATGGCTGCCGCAGTTCGCGCAGCGCACCTCGACGCGCTTCATGCCCATGGTGATGTCCTCGAGCAGCACGACGGCGTCACCCGCCAGCGGCGACCAGAAGGACGGCCAGCCGCAGTGCGAGTCGAACTTCGTGTCGCTGGTGAACAGCACGGAGTCGCAGGCGCGGCACGTGTAGGTGCCGGCGGTCTTGGTGTCGGTGTACTCGCCGGTGAAGGCGCGCTCGGTGCCGGCTTCGCGGAGCACGTGGTACTCCTGCGGCGTCAGCGTCGCCTTCCAGTCGTCCTCGGACTTCACGACCTCGAACGGAGTGCCGTCGGGCTTCACGGTGGGCATGGGACCTGTGTGCGTGCTCATGGCAGCGAACGTACGTTGCCGCAGTGCGGAGAACCAGCCAGAAGTCATGACAGAACGCTGACACGTGCCCGCGAGATGCGCAGTTCGGGCTAGCGTCGTTCCATGGCCAAGGAGTTCGGTGAGCCCCTCGAGATCGAGGTCGACGGGCACGTCGTCAAGGTGAGCAACCCCGACCGCCCCTACTTCCCGACCGTCGGCATCACCAAGCGCGAGGTGGTGCAGCACTACCTCGACTGCGGCGAGGGAATCCTGCGCGCGCTGCGCGAGCGACCCACCACCCTCGAGCGCTGGCCCGGGGGAGTCGTCGAGGGTGCGCGCATCTCCACCCGTGAGGGCTTCAAGGGCGAGGCGTTCTACCAGAAGCGCGTGCCCCAGGGTGCGCCGTCGTACGTCGAGACCGCGCACATCACGTTCCCCTCGGGTCGTACCGCCGACGAGATCGCGCCGACCTCGCTCGCGGTCGTCGCGTACGCCGCCAACCTCGGCACGATCACGTTCCACCCGTGGCCCGTGCGTCGGGCCGACGTCGACCGCCCCGACGAGCTTCGGCTCGACCTCGACCCGCAGCCCGGCAGCGACTTCACCGATGCGGTCGAGGTGGCGTACGAGCTGAAGGCATTGCTGGACGAGCTCGGGATGGTGGGCTGGCCCAAGACCTCAGGGGGGCGAGGGGTGCACGTCTACGTCCGCATCGAGGCGCGGTGGGAGTTCACCGACGTACGGCACGCGGCGATCGCCGTCGGTCGCGAGCTCGAGCGTCGCATGCCCGGGCGCGTGACCACGAAGTGGTGGAAGGAGGAGCGGCCCGACGGCTCGATCTTCCTTGACTACAACCAGAACGCGCGCGACCGCACGATCGCGTCGGCGTACTCGATCCGGTCCAAGCCGCACGCGCCCGTGTCGATGCCCTTGCTGTGGGAGGAGCTCGCATCGGTGACGCCGTTCGACTTCACGGTGCGCACGGCGGGGCCGCGGTTCGCCGAGGTGGGCGACCGGCACGCGGGTATCGACGACGCGGCGTACGACATCAGCGCCTTGCTCGAGTCCTACGCGCGCGACGAGGCCGACGGCTTCCCCGATCTTCCGTACCCACCGGACTACCCCAAGATGGCGGGGGGAGCCCAAGCGGGTGCAGCCCAGCAAGGACCGAGACCGCCCGCAACCCGACTGAGAGTCGCGCTGCCACTGCGCACAGTCATGGTTGGCGCGCCGCGCACACGGGTGGCCCGAATCCGACCGCGACCCACCTAGGCTCGCCGCACCGTGGAGGTGTGGAGAGTCGTGAGTTCGTTGCCAGGGCGCGTCGCTGCCCGCAGGCTGGTCAAGAAGGTCGTCTCGGGTACGACGGCGGTGATGGTGACCGCCTCACTGCTCGTCCTCGGGATGGGGTCCGAGGCCTCGGCAGCCGGCCTCTGCGCGACCCCCGGCGGCAGCGGAGCCGGCGGCACGCTCAGCGGTGTCGTCAACAGCTACTACCCCGGCGTGGGCACAGCAGCCGCAGGGGCCACGAGCATCAGCGTGGGCGCCCGCACGGGGGCGGCGACCCCGATCGCGGCGGGCGACCTCCTCCTCGTCATCCAGATGCAGGCGGCGACCATCGACAGCACCAACACCACGGCGTACGGCGACGGCGTCGCCGGGGCTCCGGCCGCGGGCTACACCGCACTCGGTGCCAGCGGCGCGTACGAGTACGTGCGCTCGACCTCGGCCGTGGCCGCCGGATCGGTGAGCATCGCCGGGCTCGGCGCCGGGACCGGCCTGCTGGGCTCGTACACCAGCGCGGCGGCCACGCCCTCGGCCGGGCAGCGGAGCTTCCAGGTGGTGCGGGTCCCGCAGCACACGACCGCGACGACGAGCTCCACGCTGACGGCGGCTGCGTGGAACGGCTCGACGGGTGGCGTGCTCGCGCTCGACACCACCGGAACCCTCACCCTCAACGGGAACGTGAGTGTTGACGGGCTCGGCTTCCGGGGTGGCGTGGGGATCCAGCGGGGCGGTGGCGCGGGCGCGAACACCGACGTCGTTGCGTCCTCCGCGGCCCGCAACGGCGGCACCAAGGGCGAGGGCATCGCTGGGACCCCGTCCCAGACCATCGTGGCCAACGGCTACCCGGGCGGAGACGTCGACCGCGGGGCCCCCGCCAACGGCGGCGGTGGCGGCACCGACGGCAACCCGGGCGCCAACGACCAGAACACCGGTGGCGGCGGCGGGGCCAATGGCGGCGCCGGAGGTGTCGGAGGCAACGCGTGGTCCTCGGGCGTCGCGGCCGGTGGATTCGGCGGGGCTGCGCTCACCGCGTCGGCCGGTCGCGTGTTCCTCGGCGGCGGCGGCGGGGCGGGCACCGGCAACAACTTCACCGCCCCGAACTCCGGCGGCGCTGCGGGCGGCGGCATCGTGCTGATCCGTGCCGCGTCGGTGGCCGGCGCCGGATCCATCACGGCGAACGGCGTGGCGGCGTTCACCACCACACCCAACGACGGCGGGGGCGGTGGAGGTGCCGGCGGCACGATCGTGCTGACGTCGCCGTCCAGCTCGCTGGCCGGCGCGACCCTGGCCGCCAACGGTGGCAGGGGTGGCGACGCGTGGCGCACCCAGGCCGGTGCCGGCAGCGCGCACGGCCCCGGCGGCGGCGGTGGTGGCGGATGGATCCTCACCTCGAGCGCGCCGACGTCCCAATCGGTGGCCGCCGGCGTCAACGGCATCACGACCACGGGCAATCTCGTGTTCGGCTCAGCGCCGGGCTCGACCGGACGCACGGCCACGGTTGCCCCGGCCGCGGTCCCCGGAGTCAGTGGCGGAGCCGAGTGCGCCGATCTGTCGATCACGAAGTCGGGCCCGGCCTCGGTCGTGGCGGGCACCTCGGTGACCTACGTCCTCGACGTCGCCAACGCCGGGCCGGCCGCGGCGACCGCCGTGTCGGTCACCGACGCCCTTCCGGCGGGCGTCACGTTCGTCTCCGCCGACGGCGGGCCCACCTGGGCCTGCTCGAACAGCGGCGACGTGTCCGTCACCTGTACGCGCGCGAGCCTCGCTGCCGCGACGTCGGCGCCGCCGATCACGGTCGTGGTCACCGCTCCCGACCAGGCAGGCCCGATCGTCAACGCAGCCAACGTCACCAGCGCCTCGGCGGATCCGGTGCCCGGCAACAACGACGCGTCGGCGACCACCACGGTGACGGCGTCTGCGGACGTGTCCATCGTGAAGACCGGCCCGATCCAGGTCGATGCGGGCGGCACCGTCGTCTACCAGCTCGTGGTGAGCAATGCCGGCCCGTCCGACGCCGCGGCGGTTTCGGTCGTCGACACGCTGCCTCCGGGCGTTGCGCTCGGCACCGTGACCGCGTCCGGCTGGACGTGCGGCAACTCCGGCGACGTCACCGTGACGTGCACGCGGCCGTCGCTGGCCGCAGGCGCGTCGTCCACGATCACGGTCGAGGTCAGCGCACCCGGTCAGGCGGACACCCTGCTCAACGACGCCGAGGTGTCCTCGACGACGCCCGACCCGGTCCCTGACAACAACACGTCGTCCGTCTCGACCGACGTGACCGGGCTCGCCGACCTGTCGATCGTCAAGGCCGGACCGGCGGAAGTCGTTGCGGGGAGTGCGATCTCGTACGACCTCGACGTCAGCAACTCGGGCCCGTCCGATGCGGTGGCCGTGTCGGTGACCGACACGCTGCCCGCCGGGACGACCTTCGTCTCGGTCGACGGTGGCCCGAGCTGGTCGTGCTCGAGCTCGGGCGACGTGTCCGTGACGTGCACGCTGCCCTCGCTCGCCTCGGGCGACGCGGCGCCGACGATCACGATCGTGGTGACGGCGCCGACCGAGGCTGCCTCCCTGACCAACTCGGCGCAGGTGTCGAGCGCGACGAAGGACCCGGTGCCCGGCAACGATGACTCATCGGTCGACACCGCCGTGACCGCGTCGGCCGACCTATCGTTCGTCAAGGCCGGACCGGCGGAAGTCGTTGCGGGGAGTGCGATCTCGTACGACCTCGACGTCAGCAACGCGGGCCCGTCCGATGCGGTCGCCGTGTCGGTGACCGACACGCTGCCCGCCGGGACGACCTTCGTCTCGGTCGACGGCGGTCCGAGCTGGTCGTGCTCGAGCTCGGGCGACGTGTCGGTGACGTGCACGCTGCCCTCGCTCGCCTCGGGCGACGCGGCGCCGACGATCACGATCGTGGTGACGGCGCCGACCGAGGCTGCCTCCCTGACCAACTCGGCCGAGGTGTCGAGCACCACGCCTGACCCGGTTTCCGGCAACGACTCGTCGTCGGTCGACACCACCGTGACGGCATCGGCCGACCTCTCGATCGTGAAGACCGGGCCGGCGCAGGTGGCTGCCGGTGGCTTGGTGTCGTACGACCTCGACGTCAGCAACGCCGGCCCGTCTGATGCGGTCGCGGTGTCCGTGACCGACATGCTGCCCGCCGGGACGACCTTCGTCTCGGTCGACGGCGGTCCGGCCTGGTCGTGCTCGAACGCCTTCGACGTGTCGGTGAGCTGCACGTCGTCGACGCTGGCGTCGGGAGCGTCGTCGACGATCACCGTGGTCGTCACGGCGCCCGCCCGGTCGGCGGCGCTGACCAACACGGCCGAGGTGACGTCGTCCACCCCCGATCCGGACCCGGACAACAACGGCTCCTCGGCGTCCACGCAGGTCGCGGCGTCCGCGGATCTCTCGATCGTGAAGACCGCACCTGCCTCGGTCGAGACCGGTGCGGTCGTGAGGTACACCCTCGTCGTCTCGAACGCCGGGCCTGATGACGCTCTCGACGTCGAGGTCACCGACTCCCTGCCCGCGGGTGTCACCTTCGTGACCGCCACGGGTGATGGCTGGACCTGCCAGTACTCCGCCGCCCAGGGGGTGCGCTGCACGCTGCCCAGCCTGGCCACGGGGACGACAGCACCGGCACTCACCATCCTCGTGAGCGCGCCGACCGTCACCGGCTCCCTCGTGAACGAGGCGTCGGTCGCGTCGGCGACCGCTGATCCCGTGCCCGACAACAACGCCGGCACCGCCACCGTCCAGGTGACGAAGGTCGACGAGCCGAGCGGTGGCGGCGGCGGTGGCGGGGGTGGCAACGGTGGGAGCGGCGGCACCGGCGGATCCGGCGGTGGTGGTCTCACCGACACAGGCGTGCCGGCGCTCGTCGAGCTGGCTGCGGCCCTGGCCTTCCTGGTGGTCGGTGTCATCCTGATCCTGGGCGCCCGCCGACGCACCTGACGTTCCTGGGCGGCGTCGCCCCGGTGCGCCGGCCGCGCTAGCGTCCCGTCATGGCCTCGGTGCGCACGGCGACCCTCGACGACCTCGACCGGGTCGTCGAGACCGTGGTCGCGGCGTTCGTCGGCGACCCGGCGTGGGACTACATGTGCGGGCCCGGAAACGTGGTGGGCGCGCGTGCGTTCGCGACGTTCCTGTTCAGTGGCCGGGTGGGCCGCGGCACTGTGTGGATCGCGGACGACGGCGCCGCAGTCTCCATGTGGGACAAGGTGGACGGCAAGCAGCGCGTCGACCTCGCGGCGCTCTGGCAGGACTTCGCGGACGCTGCCGGGCCAGCCGTGATCGGCAAGGTCGAGACGTACGACGCAGCCATCAAGGTGCGCAGACCGCACGCTCCGTTCTGGTACCTCGGGGTGTTGGCCACCCACCCTGATCATCAGGGCCGGGGCCTGGCCACGGCCGTGCTGGCGCCCGGTCTGGCCGAGGCCGACTCCGTCGACTGGGACTCCTGGCTCGAGACGTCCAAGCCGGCCAACAAGGCCTTCTACGCGGGTCGCGGCTTCACCGACGTGCACCCCGTCGAGATCGCCGACGGACCGCCGACCTGGTGGATCCGGCGTCCGGCCGTCGGCTGAGGCGGCAGGGTCCGAGGAACGCGCCCGGAGCGGCTAGGCTCCCCCCATGATTGCCGCGCTCATCGCCATCTTCGTCGTTCTCGTGGTCGTGCTGGTCGTCGTCGGCGTCCGCATGATGAAGGGCAAGAACATCCGCGGCTGACCCGCTCAGCGCGCCAGCACGTCCGCGAGGTCGTACCTCACGGGTCGCTCGAGCTGGTCGTAGGTGCACGACTCAGGCGTCCGGTCCGGACGCCAGCGCTTGAACTGCGTCGTGTGCCTGAACCTGTCGCCCTCCATGGCGTCGTACCCGACCTCCACGACGAGCTCGGGGCGCAACGGCCGCCAGTCGAGCTCCTTGCCCGAGCTCCAGCGCGAGACCGCGCCCGGAAGCCGCTGACCCTCGTGCGCCGCGGCCTCGCGCCACGCCGCCCACGGGTGCTCGTCGCCGTCGCGCAACGCGTACGGCGCCAGCTCGGCGATCAGCTCGGCCCGCCGCGCCATCGTGAACGTCGCCGAGACCCCGACCGACTGCAAAGAGCCGTCGTCGGCGTACAGGCCGAGCATGAGCGACCCCACGATCTCCTGACCGTCTGGGCCCGGCTGCTTGTGCGGCCGCCAGCCCGCGACGACGCAGTCGGCCGTACGCGCGTGCTTCACCTTGAGCATCACGCGCTTGTCCGGCTGGTACGTCGAGGCGAGCGGCTTGCAGATGATGCCGTCGAGGCCGGCACCCTCGAACACCTCGAACCAGCGCCGACCTTCCTCGACGTCGGCACTGATGCGCGTCAGGTGAACGCTGCCGCTGCTGCCGGCGATCGACTTCTCGAGCGCGGCACGGCGTACGGCGAAGGGCTCGTCCATGAGGTCCTCGTCGCCGAGGGCCAGCAGGTCGAACGCCACGAACGACGCAGGGACCTCGCGCGCCAGCATCTGCACCCGGCTGTCGGCGGGGTGGATGCGGGACTGCAGCGTGCCGAAGTCGAGGCGGTCGCCGGTCACCACGACGATCTCGCCGTCGACCACGCAGCGCTCGGGCAGTGCTTCGCGCAGCGCGTCGACCAGCTCGGGGAAGTAGCGCGTCATCGGCTTCTCGTTGCGGCTGCCGAGCTCTACCTCGTCGCCGTCCTTGAACACGATGCACCGGAAGCCGTCCCACTTGGGCTCGTAGACCAGACCCCCGGCGACCGAGTCAGGCAGCGGCACGCCGCCGGCGACAGGCTTGGCCAGCATCGGC
Organism: Candidatus Nanopelagicales bacterium; assembly: GCA_038316965.1. Taxonomy (GTDB): domain Bacteria; phylum Actinomycetota; class Actinomycetes; order S36-B12; family CAIYMF01; genus Longivirga. The sequence continues at coordinate 50,932 of JBBQAY010000010.1, read as the reverse complement.
TTCACAGGCGGCATCACGGGCAGCTGCATCGCCCCATCCTGCCCCCAGCCCTCGGTCTGGACGGTGGATCTTGCTCCATGCCGCGAGATCCACCCTCCAGATCGGGTCAGCCCGAGGTGTAGCGCAGGAAGAGGGTCCCCTCGTCCTCCAGGACGTGCACGAGCGAAAGCGGCCGCGGCACATCAGGAAGCGCTGCACCGGAGAGGATGCGCGGGATCTCCGGACCGTCGGGGTAGGAGCCGCCCACCAGGACGGGGGACACCGTCACGAGGAGCTCGTCGAGCAGGTCGGCGGCGGCGAGGTCGGCCAGCAGCGAGGGACCGCCCTCGGCGTGGATGCGGACGAGCCCACGCGCGTTCAGCTGCTCGACGGCAGACGCGAGATCGACCTGGTCGTCACCCGCCACCAGAACGTCGGCCACCTCGGCCGTACGTCGACGCAGGGCTGCATCCGAGGACGCCGACGTGATCACCATGGGACGGACGCCCGTCGTGGTGAACAGGTCGCCCGTCAGGTCGAGGTGCAGGGAGGCGGTGACCACGGCCAGCACAGGGGCTGCCGCCTGCCCGGCGTCGCGACGACGATCGGCGAACGAGGGCTTCCCCCGCATAGGGCGGTAGCCCTCGGCACGCACCGTGCCGGCCCCGACGAGGACGACGTCGGCGAGCCCGCGAACGCGGCCGAACACGCGCTTGTCGGCCTCGCCGCTGATGGCACCCGACAGCCCTTCAGGACCGCGGGCCGCACCGTCGAGCGTCGACACCATGTTGGAGCGCAGCCAGGGCTGAGGCTCCGGCCAGGACGGCCACGCGTACGCGTCGTCGAGCTCGGCGTCGGTCAGCGGGTCGCCAGGACGAGGCAGGAGCATGCGCACCCGTTGATCCTCGCACGGTGCCCGATCCGCGGAACCGGGCCCGGTCCGCTCAGGTGCGTGGTCGCGCGAGGAACGTGAACAGCGCCACGATCACGGCGGCGATGAGCACCTGCAGCGCGAAGACGCCCCAGAAGCCCCAGCCCTGCGAGTTGCCGATGGCTCCACCGATCGCCGAGCCGACGAGGCCGATGAGGATCGTGAGGAGACAGCCGACAGGTTCGTTGTTCCGGATCACTACGCGTGCGAGACCCCCGATGATGAGCCCGACGAAGATTCCGGAGATGATGCCGCTCGGTTCCATGGCGGCATCCTGCCAGTAGTGAGGGGCGACGATGGGCAAGAAGAACGGCTCCGTGAGGACGGTCGACGCTGACGATGTCGCGGAGGCGGTTACCTTCCGGCCCGGCGACATGCTGTCGGACCGGTCCACCGGCGACCCCGAGCTGGGCCCGGGCGACCGTGCGGCCACCGAAGCCGCCACCGCCGTGATCGCGACCGAGCTCGCAAGCCTCCAGGAGCGGCTGTACGCCGAGGGCGTGGGTGGCGGTCAGCGATCGCTGCTCCTGCTCCTGCAGGGCATGGACACCTCGGGCAAGGATGGCACCGTACGACGGGTGGTCGGCGCCATGAACCCGTCAGGAGTGCGGATCACGTCGTTCAAGAAGCCCACGCCGGAGGAGCTCAGCCACGACTTCCTGTGGCGCATCGACAAGCAGCTGCCGGTGCCCGGCGAGGTCAGCGTGTTCAACCGGTCGCAGTACGAGGACGTGCTCGTAGTCCGGGTGCACGACCTCGTGCCCGAGAGCGAGTGGTCAGGGCGCTACGAGAAGATCAACGAGTTCGAGCGCCGCGTCGTCGACGCCGGGACTCACATGATCAAGGTGATGCTGCACATCTCCAAGGCGGAGCAGAAGCTCAGGCTCGGCGAGCGGCTGGCCGACCCCACCAAGCACTGGAAGTACAACGCCGGCGATCTCACCGAGCGGGCGTTCTGGGACGACTACCAGGCGGCGTACCAGGACGCTCTCACACGGTGCAGCACCCACAGCGCTCCCTGGTACGTCGTCCCTGGCGACCGCAAGTGGTACCGCGACTGGGTCGTGGCGCACCTGCTCGTCCGCTCCCTGCGCGAGATGAGCCCGCGCTACCCACCGGCCGACTTCGACGTGGCCGAGCAGAAGCGGCTGCTGGCCGCGGCCGATTGACGACGCGCCCGCGCTGCCCGGCTCGCCGCGGCCGCGGCAATACGGTGGTGCCGTGAGCGAGCCGGAGCCCGACCAGAACCGTCGCAAGGGCGTGTTCGACGCGTTCTGGTCTCGCATCGACGCTGCGTCGGCCGACTGGACGCCGGCGCAGCACAGGAACGCCACCACCCTCACCGAGTCGCTCTCGATCGGCGCGCGCATCATGGTGTCGGCGCGGGTGACCGGGCCCGCCGCGGAGATGTCGTTCTGGGGCATCTTCGCGCTGCCCTGGGTTCTCCTGGGTGCGGTGGCAGGCCTCGCCTGGGTCCAGTCCCAGCTCGGCCTGGACGTGCTCGACCAGGCGCAGACGCTGATCCTCGATACCGCGGCCAAGGTGCTCACCCCCGAGGTCATCAACGACTTCGTCGAGCCGCTCGTGGCCGAGATGTTCTCGTACGGCTCGACAGGGCTGTCGCTGTTCTCCTTCATCGTCGCGCTGTGGTCGGGCTCCAAGCTGGTGAGCACGGCCGTCCAGGCGGTGGTCATCGTGTCGGGCGACCGCTACGCCGGCTACGTGCGGACGCGCGCGCGTGCGTTGCTCATCTATGGTGCGGCGCTGCTCGTCCTCATCCCGGTCACGGTCCTCATGATCGCCGGACCGGACCTCTTCTCCAGCTGGCTCGGCACGTCCGGAACCTGGCTGTTCTGGGTCGGATTCCTGGGGGCTACGACCGTTCTGTTCGCGGCCCTGTACCACTTCTCGCTCGTGCCCCGACGCCCGCTCAGGCGCGCCCTGCCGGGGGCCGTCGTCGCTGTCGCGGGATGGGTCCTGGGCTCGATCGGCCTGCGCGTCTACCTCGCGTACACCTTCAGCCGCGGCTCGCTGTACGGCATCGTCGGCGCACCGATCGCGGTGATGCTGTGGGCCTACGTGACGTCGTACGTCGTGCTCCTCGGCGCGCTGGTGAACCGCGTGCTCGACGAGTGGCGCGAGATGCGCACCTTCCCGACGTTCGGTCAGAGCCTGCGCGGCCTGCTACGGCCGGACGACGCGCACCGTGTCGCCTCGGCGGATGGCGCCGCCGCGGACGACGGACGTGTTGATCCCGCGCAGCCGTAAGAACTTTCCGTCCGGATTCGCGGTGAGGCGCAGCGCCTCGACGCCGAACCGCTCGGAGAACTTGGCGCACCCGGTGTGCGGTGCGGCAGTGACCATGAGGGCGGCGTCGCCGATCTCGAGGAGCGTGCCGGTCGGGAGGTTCTCGGTGCTCAGGTCGAGGTCGAGGTAGAGCTGGTCGCCGGCGAGCGGCACGCGATCCTCGGTGTTCGCGACGAGACGGGCGGCGCGGATGTTCATCACTGTCACCTGTGCCTCGGGGTTGGCCGAGCCGTCCGGCGTCCGCCTGCTGCCCCGTTCGATCCACGTGTCGCCGAGCACGCCGCGCTCGAGGTCGAGAGTCGCCTCCTCGCACAGGACACGCTGGTCCACCGACGGTCGGGTCACGATGAGCTCGATGGCCCCAGAGTCCGACGGCGAGAGCCGAACGTGAGCGAGACCGGCCTCGAGCTGGGAGGCGTCACGATGGAAACGTGCGTGCTCGGACGGCGTCGAGGTCATGGCCCGGCATCCTGCCCCACCTGCGGTCGCCGGTCGACCGGGTTGCGGTCAGGCCGCCCGCGCATCGACCGTCACCGTGGGGGTGACGACGCCGGCCGCGGGGGCCCGGCTGCGGATGGTGACGCAGACGACGACGGATGCGCCGGGCTCAAGCGCGCTGGCGGACCAGCCGCCGAGCGAGGCTCCCGGCGAGCCGCAGCCGTGCTCGCCCGGCTCGAGGACGTCGATCGACACCGCGGGGGCGGCGTCGCCGTCCAGGTGGCCCCGGACGGTCCAGGTCACCGGCAGGGGGCCGTCGTTGATCACGGTGAGCGCGGACGTCGTGGCGGCAGCGGGCAGGCCCGCCGTGCCCAGGGTTCCCTCGAGACGGACCGAGGGCCTCGCCGAGCTCGAGTCGACTGAGCTGCTGCCGCCTGCCGTGGCGGCCAGGGCGGGCGGGACCAGCGCGGCCACGCCGCCGAGGCACAGGACCGCGCTCATGACGGGCAGGGCCCAGGCGCGCACGTCCGCCAGAGGGCACAGAGGGCGCGGGAGGCGATAGGCGAGCGACACACAGTGCGTGTCGACAGCATCACGGTCGGTCCTTGAGCCAGGCGGCTCCCGTTTCGCTCAAGATCCTGGAGCTTCGCGGGGACGAGCCGACCGGGCACCCAGCAGATGGCCGGTCGAGGGAACCTCAGGAGTCGGCGGCGCGGTACAGCGACCCGGCCCCGGCGCCGAGCTGGCTGGCGCTCGGGGCACCCGCGATCACGACGAACTCGTCGTAGTCGCCGAGCCAGGCGGAGCTCGGCGCCCCGGTCGGGACCCGGCCCGCGTTGTTGTCGCCGACGTACCAGCGGGCGTTGGTGCCCGAGCTCGACCGTGCCCGGTAGGTGACGGTGCCGGTGGTCGTGGCGTCGGCCGCGACCCCGTCGACATGGACGACGGGCGCGGCGTTCGTGGTCGCCGTGTTGGTCATGACGACGGCGATGAGGTGCCACCGGGCATCGAGCACGTCGACGGCGGTCGTGGTCGTGACAGAGCTGTTGGTCGTCCCTGAGCCGTAGCGGCTGCCCACCGAGATCTGCCCGCCGGTGGTCAGCCAGACCACGCGCTCTGCGTAGGTGCTGCCGCCGCTGGCTCCCTCGGCGAGGGACACCAGGCGCCCGCCGGCCGTCGACGTCCCGCGGATCCAGAGGAAGACCGTGACGGTGCTGTTCGCGCCCCACGTGGCGTAGGTCTGGGCGTCGCTGCTGATGCTGTCGGACGCGCCGTCGATCGTCAGCGCCGCGTCGTCGCTGCAGTAGAGGGCTCCCGCCGCGCCGAACACAACCCCGCTGCCGGTCCACGGGCGGCTCTGGAAGGCGTCGGCGCCCGGGTTGTTGCCGCTGCCCTGGGCCATCCGCTGCCAGACCTCGCGGTTGGCCGACGTCGCCAGGCCGGTGGCGGCGCCGGCGAACGTGGTCGTCGAGGCGCAGGCGCCTCCGGTGACCGTGTTGCCCGTGGCGGTCACGGAGTCGGTGAACAGGGCCAGGCTCGGGAGACTGCCGATGATGGGCGTTGCTGCCAGCAGCGCAGCCGCGGCGAGGACGGGCAGTGCCGCGCGACGGCTCATTCCGCGTCCTCGCGGCGGCGGGCGGCGCGGACGAGCTCGAGGATCTCGCCGATCGCGACGACCGTGAACAGGCCGCCGTAGACCAGGAGCCGGCCCCGCGGTGTCTGGAGCGAGACGGCAACCTCCTGCCATCGGGGGAGCAGGCCGTCGACCACGCCGATGACGTTGGAGGTCGGCGCGAGGTCGGCGTCTGGTGACTCGTTGGCATCCCCCTTGGTCTGGTAGTGGACCTGTCCGAGCGAGGCCAGGTCGAGCCTCTCGACGATGCGGTGGGTGATCACGGTGTCGCTGCCCAGTGCCCGGAACGTGATCACCTGGCCGGCTGCGAGCTCCGTGGGGTCGCTGGGGGTGTGGATGGTGATCGTGGAGCCGGTGGGGAAAACAGGCTCCATGGACCCGCTCGTGAGCGTCACGAGCTCGACGCCTGAGCGCTGGATCAGCAGGGGCACGACGGTCGCGTACACGGCGACAGCGGACAGCAGGAGAAGCAGCACCGTGTACACGGTGCGTCCCCGGCGACGTCCACCGGCCGGGGCGCGGACCCCGCCGGCCATGGCCGCGTCGGGCTCGACGGGGGTGCCGACGGCGCTCATGCGTTCTCCCCGACGAACGAGAAGGTGGCCGAGGCCGAAGCGCCGCGGGCAGCCGCGCCGAGGCCGGTGCCATAGGGGAAGCCGACGCGGCTGCAGAGGCGTTCGGCCGCTCCGGCCGACAGTGTCCGGTCACCCTGCTGGGCCCCCGTCGTGGCATCGCCGATCACGGCGAGCGCGGGAGTCGAACCGAAGGCGACAGGGCCCCCGACGGCGGTCCCTGCGGCGAAGGTGGCGGCCGAGCACGCGCTGGCGGTCGGAATCGTCACGACATCGAGGGTCAGGTGTGCCGCGAGGGACGCTGACGACGTCGCGGTGACCGCGTAGCGAAGCCTGTTCGTGCCGTCGTTGGTCACGGTGACGCCCGCGTAGGCGACGCCACCTGGGGCCAGCGAGAGGGACCCGGTCCACGAGCCTGTGGACGCGCCGTTGCTGAGGGCGAGCGACACGTTCCCGCTGGCCACCGTGGCAGGGGCGCTCGCAGCGCTGTCGGTCATGAGCGCCGAGGACGCTAGCGGACCGGAACCGAGCGCTCCGAGGCCGCAGGCCACCATCGCAGCCGCCACGATGGCCGCCCCGCGGAGCGGACGACGGTGCGAGGATCCACCGTCCGCGGCCGTGTCCAGGTGCCGGGTCACGGGTTGTTGGCCGTCTGCTCGGCGGCGAAGGCCAGGCTCAGGTCGGAGGTCAGGTTGGCGACGTTGTTGCCGGCAGTCGACGGCAGCGTCAGCCGGACGCAGAAGTGCTCTGCGGATGCCGCGGACAGCAGACGGTCGCCGGGCTGGGCCCCGGTGTTAGGGCTGCCGAAGAGCGGCAACGACGTCGTGTTGTCCGTCGCGACCTGGTTGGTCACGACGTCCCCCGAGCCCCATCCGAGGGTGCTGTCGCACGTGCTGGCGGCGGACGAGAGCGTGCGGGCTGAGACCTGAAGAATGGACGTCAACGCGTTGCCGGAGGACCACCCGGCCTCGCCGGCGTAGCGAAGTCCGAGGGAGCCGGAGTTCTGGACGGTGACGACACCGAATCGTGAGTCACCCGGTGCCATCGCAGCCACGGCCAACGTCGTCGAGGCGGTCCCCCCGAGGGTCAGGTCGACCGAGCCCGAGGCGACTGTGCTCGCTCCGGTGCTGATGCTGTCGGTGAACAGGGCCGAGGACGCCAGGCTGGTGACAGAAGCACCGCACACGCCGACGAGCGCGAGCGAGGCGATCCCTAGCCGGATGCTGCGTGCGTTCATGACCTTCTCCTGTTCGGTGGCGAGGGGTCGAGGAGGGGCGGCGGCGCGCTGCCGCCGCCCCTCGTCGGCTCAACTGTTGTTGAGCGTCTGCTCTGCGTCGAACGTGAACGTGGTCGAGGTCGCGGCACCCTGGAACGGGTTGTCGACGACCGCAGCACTGTTCGGGAACTCGACCTGAAGGCACAGCGCCTCGGACGCGTTCGCCGACAGCGTGCGGTCGCCGGCGTCAGGCCCCACGGACGTGCTGCCGAACGCAGCGGTGGAGAGATCGCCGCTGTAGATCGCGGTGCCCGACGAGATCGCCGCTGCGTCGCACGCGGCCGCGGCGTCGATGGCGACGGCGGTGAGCTGCAGCTGGTCGCGCAGGCCCTTGCCGTCGGTGTTGTCGGACTTCGAGGTCATCGCGTACCGCAGGCCGAGCGAGCCGTCGTTGTCGATGACGACCTTGCTGTAGTCGACGGTGCCGGGCGCGAGCTCGGTGTCGGTGAGCTCGAACGTGGCGTCGTTGTCGGTGATGTCGACGGTGCCGGCCACGAAGTCGTTGCCCGAGATGGAGTCGGTCGAGGTGAAGAGCGCGGACGAGGCCAGGCCTGCAACGCTGACGACGGCCAGCGAGAGCGCACCGGAGGCAAGGGCCACGCGGCGGACGATCATGGTGTTCATGGGATTCCTTCTGATGAGGGGAGGCTTGCCTGACAGGACGTGCGCGCAGGGGGAACTGTGCGGACCTCACATGCCGGGTGCAATTCGATGGCGCCCGCACCGCGCGCGCCGTGGTTTCGCGCCTTCCTCAACGCCCGCGCACGGGCATATCGCGGGGCCCTCAAGACCTGAGCCGCCGTTCAGACAGCGTTGATTCTTCATGGTCCGTTCGACCGATCAGAGGTCGTACGTTCACGACGATCGGGCACTCAGCGTCACCGGGTTCCACCACAAAGTGGTGACGCATCGTCGCCGATGTTCACCCGAATGGGCTACGCATCTGGCGTCCCCAGTGGCGAAGGGGGGTCAGGCGACCGTGACGTCGACCGTGTCGTAGCCGCGCAGCACGAACGTGCTGCGCTTGACCGGTGAGCCGGTGAGCATCAGGCCGGGGAACCGCTCGGCGAGCATCGGCAGCGACTGCTGCATCTCCAGGCGCGCGAGTGGGCCGCCGAGGCAGAAGTGGATGCCGGCCCCGAACGCGATGTGCGGGTTGGGGTCACGCCCGACGTCGAACGCGTCGGCGTCGGCGAACACCTCCGGGTCGCGGTTCGCCGAGCCGAGGAGCGCGGCGATCTTCTGCCCCTCGCGGATCGTCGACCCGCCGATCTCGACGTCGGCGAGCGCCGTGCGCTCGAACAGTGCCGACGGGGTGTCGTAGCGGAGCATCTCCTCGACCGCGGTGGTGGAGAGCGCCCAGGGGTCTGCGACGACGCGCTCCCACTGGTCGCGATGGTTCATCAGTGCCACCAGACCGTTGCCGAAGCCGTTGACCGTGGCCTCGTGCCCGGCGTTCAGCAGCAGGACGACCGTGGCGGCGAGCTCGTGCGCTGTGAGGCGCTCTCCCTCGGCCTCGACCTGCGCGAGGTGCGTGACCAGGTCGTCGCCCGGCTCCACGCGTCGACGCTCGACGAGCTCGGCGACGTACGCCGCGAACTCGCGGCAGGCCACCTCGGCGCGGCGGTCGTCCTCGGTGCTGCGGTCGTACTCGTACATCTTCACGATGGCCTGCGACCACGGCCGAAGCGGACCGATCTCGTCGTCCGGCACACCCAGCAGGTCGGCGATGACGAGGACGGGCAGCGGCTCGGCGTAGTCGGCGATGGCGTCGAACGTGCCCGTGTCATGGAGCTTGGTCGCACAGTCGTCGAGCAAGGCCGAGCACAGCTCCTGGATGCGCGGCTTGCGGGCGTCGATGTTGCCGCGGGCGAACGCTGCAGCGACGAGGCGCCGCAGACGCGTGTGCTTGGGCGGCTCGTTCTCCAGCAGCGCGTCGGCGTGCAGCCAGTTGAACGTCTCCCACGCGTCCTCGGGCACGCGAGCCCGCCAGACCCGGCCCAGGGAACGGTCGCGCAGCACGGCGTTGGCGTCCGCATGCCTGAAGGCGAGCCACATGCCGAGGCTGTCGTCCCACACCGGGCGTCCGACGGCACGCATGCGCGTGAAGACCGGATAGGGATCGGCGACGATCGCCGGGTCGTCGATGGAGAAGGCGGGGACGTCGCTCACGCTCATGGGCCACGACCCTAGTGCGGAGACGGCGCGAGAACGCTCAGGCAGTGGACCCCTCGAGCCAGCGCACCGCGGCATCGGCGGTCCAGCCGTCGGGGTGTGCGGCGAGGAGGATGCGCGGACCGTCGAGGTCGTCCCCGAGCGTGACGAGGGGCAGCTCCGCCAGGCCGCCCTTGCGCACCTGCGGCATGCCCACGCTGGCCACCAGCGCGTTGCACAGGCACACGCGGCCTTCGGTCGCCTCGGCCTCGCCGCCCTTGCGCTCGAAGATCTTCGACGGCTCGGCGGGGCAGCGGTAGTCGACCTCGCCGTCGGCCCCGAGGAACGGCTGACGCAGGTGGCCGAGGTCGCAGACGGCCGTGCGGCTCTCCCGCAGGCCGAGGTCGGACAGAGTGCCGTCGAGCTGGGCGACCTTGAACGGGAAGCCGGTGGGGGAGGCGTGCGCGTCGGTACGGGTGACGAGCGTGCCGTCGGCCAGCTGCGCGAGCAGCTCGGCGCGAAGGTCGTCGCGGAAGCCGGAGTCGAGCGAGAGGGCGAACAGCGTGCCGACCTGGATGCCGTGGGCGCCGAGCGCCTCGGCCTCGGCGAGCTTGTCCGGCGAGCCGTAGGAGCCGGCCATCCAGAAGGGAAGGCCGATCCTGGTCATCGCCTCGGTGTCGCACGCGTCGCGCGGGCCGTACACCGGCTGCCCGAGGTCGTCGAGCACGAGCTTGCCCCGCGGAGGCGCATTGTGGCCCCCTGCGGTCGGCGCCTCGACGATGAAGCCGTCCGGCTTGGTCACTTCCGAGCGGGCGAGGTAGCCGGCGAGGACGTGACTCGACACGATCGCGAGGAACGTCGGTCGCGACGGCGGGCGCACCTCGTGTCCGAGGACGGCGAGCGGGTCGAAGTCGACCGTGAACGACTGGTCGCCCGCCTCGTGGACGTCGACCGGCAAGGACGTGGGCCGGTTCTGGGCCAGGTCGTCGAGCAGCGCCGGGATGTGGGCCGGGATGCCCGCACCCATGAGGACGGCGTCGACTCCGGCGAGCATCGCGCCGTACGCCGATGCCGGGGTCGTCATCTGGATCTTCTCGAGGTAGTTGATGCCGATCGCTCCGTCGTGGCCTTCCCGCGCCAGCCACACCTCGACGAAGTTGCCGACGACGACGAGACGCTGCGCGCGCACGCTCGGGTCGATCGCAGGCCGCGACGTGGGGGCGTACGGCGCGTCCGGTGCGCGGCCGCCGTCGACGAAGTAGCGCTCGAGCACCTCTGCCGCGACGTCCGGCACGGGGAACGCCGCGAGCGCCCGGCGGACGTCACCGCCCGGGTCGCCGTCCTGCAGGCGTCGGGCGACGACGATGTCTAGCGCGGTGCCGGAGACGACGCCGAGACCGCCTGCTGCGCTCACGGATCTGGCGAGGCGCCAGGAGGACACGGCGACCCCCATGCCGCCCTGGATGACGCGGGGCAGGGTGGTCTCGGTCATGGCAGCACTCCCAGGTCGGGGCCGGAACTTCCGGTTACGTTACCGTAGGTTGTGCGGCCCCGAACGGATCTTCCGGTGCGACATGCGCGACAGCGCACAAGTCAGCCGAGGAAGCGGCCGCTCTCGCACTCCATCGGATCGAGCCACGGGCTGCGCACGGGGGCCGGCTGCGACGCGAGGTCGAGCGAACGCACGTCGACGGGGTGCTCGACGCCATGGTCGAGGTCTTCGCCCTTGCCCGGGTAGCCCGGGATGGCGTCGTCGTCTCCCCACCCCGGAAGCTCGGCAAGTGCCCAGATGGGGTCCGCGTCCTCGAACGGCAGCCGGACCGGTGCAGTCATGCCTGTCGCGTACCTGCGCATCGCGTGCCTCCTCGGTCTCCCCGACCCTGGTACAGCCTGGATACGCCTGCACGCGGTGACAGGTCGATGGTCAATCCGGGTAGGTCGCGGAACGTGTTCGGGAACGCCGAAGGCCCCGGCGCGAGCCGGGGCCTTCTGATGGTGGGCGATACAGGAATCGAACCTGTGACCTCTTCCGTGTCAAGGAAGCGCGCTAGCCCCTGCGCCAATCGCCCGTCGGGGTGTTCCCCCGGTGGTGACCGAGGTGGAGACGGGATTTGAACCCGTGTACACGGCTTTGCAGGCCGTTGCCTCGCCTCTCGGCCACTCCACCGAGCAGACCTCTGTGTGAGGTCTTTCGAGCGGACGACGGGACTCGAACCCGCGACCCTCACCTTGGCAAGGTGATGCGCTACCAACTGCGCTACGTCCGCATGCAGCGCGGAGATTTCGCTCCTTGCTGCGGGACGAAACCATAACCCATCGCCGTAGGAGTCACCAAAGCGGGCCGTGCGGCATGGCGACCCGCGATGATGGCCGCCGTGAGCGTTGCCGATCCCTTCGCGCCCGGTCTGTCCTTCGACCCGGCCTGGCCCCGCGCGGGGTCGTGGCTGCGACGCGAGAGCGTTGATCACGCTGGCGACTCGTCGCTCGACCTGGCGCTCCTCGGAGTGCCTGCGTTCCGCACGTCGCTGTCGCCGACGGGTGCGCACGCGACCCCTGCGGCCGTGCGCGAGGCGCTGCTGCGCTACTCGACCCACGGCCACGCGCTCGACCTCGATGCCCTGGTGGTCGCCGACCTCGGCGACGTGCTCGAACCCGACGGTCGTGACGGCGAGGAGCGGGTGAGGGCGGCGGTCTCCGACGCCGCATCGCGGGCGAGACTCGTCGTGGCAGTTGGAGGCGACAACTCGGTGACGTACTCGGCAGCGCTCGGTGCGTGGGGCACGTCGCTGCCGACGGCCGGGCTCATCACTCTCGATGCCCACCACGACCTGCGTGACGGCGAGAGCAATGGATCGCCCGTGCGCCGTCTTCTCGAGGCCGGTCTCGACGGCGAACGCGTGGTGCAGATCGGGATCTCGGACTTCGCGAACTCGCGCGCCTACTCCCAGCGCGCCCGGGAGGCGGGCATCACCGTGATCGGGCGCGACGAGGTGGCCGACCAGGGGATAGCAACGGCGGTCGCTCGAGCGCTCGCAGTGGCAGGGTCGGCCGGCGGCCCGGTGCACGTCGACCTCGACGTCGACGTGTGCGACCGGTCGGTGGCCCCCGGCTGCCCGGCGTCGGTACCGGGCGGCATCTCGGCGCACGAGCTGCGCCGGGCGGCGTTCCTCCTCGCGCTCGACCCGCGCGTCTCCTCCCTCGACATCACCGAGGTCGACGCCACCGCGGACACGGCCGACCTGCGCACGGTCCGGCTGGCCGCGCTGTGCGTGCTCGAGGCCGCGGCCGGCCTCGCGGCTCGGGCGTGAGCGGTCGCCCCGCGCCCGGCGAGCCGTGCGCGCACCTCGGTGGTCGCCTCGCGACGGGGCTCGTCGAGGTCAGCTCCGACCCCGCGGTGCTCGACACGGGCGGCTGGTGGGCGGTGCTGCTCCCGTACGACGGCGCACCCGTGCTCGCGCGCTTCGCCGACGTCGTGGAGGCACCGGCCCCCACCGGCGACTGGATCGGCCCCGAGCGGTCGGCGTGGAGCACCTCGGCGTCGCGCGAGCAGTACGTCACCGCGGTGAGCGAGGTCCGCGAGCGGATCGCGGCCGGCGACGTCTACCAGGCCAACGTGTGCCGGGTGCTGTCGGCGCCGCTGCCCGATCCTGCGCGGGCCGACGTCGCAGGGCTCGCGACACTGCTCCGTGCAGGCAACCCCGCCCCGTACGCCGGCTTCGTGCGGCTCCCTGCCGGGTCGCACGCGGGCGTGCCCATCGGCGGTCTGCATGTGGCCACGGCGTCGCCCGAGCTGTTCTTGAGCCGCTGCGGCGGCGTCGTCGAGAGCGGGCCGATCAAGGGCACCGGGCGCACCGAGGCCGACCTCGAGCCCAAGGACTCGGCCGAGAACGTGATGATCGTCGACCTCGTGCGCAACGACCTCGGTGCAGTGTCGGAGACCGGCAGCGTGACCGTGCCGCGCCTGCTCTCCGTGGAGGAGCACCCGGGTCTCGTGCACCTGGTGTCGACCGTCCGCGGCGTCCTGCGCCCGGGTACCACCTGGCCCGAGGTCCTCGCGGCCACGTTCCCTCCCGGATCGGTCACGGGAGCTCCGAAGTCGTCGGCGCTCCGGATCATCGACGAGGTAGAGGCGGCCTCGCGCGGGCCATACTGCGGCGCGGTCGGCTGGGTCGACGCCGACGCAGGCACGGCCGAGCTCGCCGTGGCGATCCGCACGTTCTGGCTCGACGGCGGGCAGGTGCGCTTCGGCACGGGCGCGGGCATCACGTGGGGGAGCGACCCCGGCCGTGAGTGGGACGAGACCGAGCTCAAGGCCGAGACGCTGCTCGGCGTGGCGGCCGGCACATGGCAGGCTGACCGACCGTGAGCACCCTCGGCAACCGGTTCTGGGTCGACGACCGTCTCGTCCTCCCCGCGCAGGCGCAGGTGAACGTCCTCGACCACGGCCTGACCGTCGGCGACGGCGTCTTCGAGACCCTCCTGGTGCGCGACGGCGTGGCGTTCGCACTCACCCGCCACCTCGCGCGGCTCGACCGCTCGCTGGCGGGCCTCGGCTTCGCCGGCCCGGGGGAGGCGCGGGTGCGTGAGGCCGTCGCGGCCGTGGTGCAGGACGCCGGCGACGACGCGGCCTTCGCCCGGCTGCGCATCACGGTCACCTCCGGCGTGGGCCCGCTCGGGAGCGACCGGGGCACGGTCGACCCGACCCTCGTGGTCACCTGCGTGCCCGCGAAGGCCTGGCCGGCCACCTCCTCGCTCGCGACCGTGCCCTGGGCGCGCAACGAGCGCTCGGCCGTCGCAGGCCTGAAGACCACGTCGTACGCCGAGAACGCCGTGGCCCTGGCCGAGGCCCACAGGCGTGGTGCGTCGGAGGCGGTCTTCGCGGACACGCAGGGCCGGCTCTGCGAGGGCACCGGAAGCAACGTGTTCGTGGTCGTGGACGACGAGGTGCTCACGCCGCACCTGCGCTGCGGAGCGCTTGCCGGAGTCACCCGTGAGCTCGTGCTCGAGTGGGCGCCGTCCGTCGCTCCCGTGCGCGAGGCCGACCTGCCCTACGACATCCTCGCAACGGCCGACGAGGTGTTCATCACCTCCAGCACGCGCGACGTGCACCCGGTCGACCGAGTAGACGACCGTGAGATCGCCGTCGGCCCGATCACCGCGGACGTGGCAGCGGAGTTCGCCCGGCGTGCGGCCCAGGATCTCGACCCGTGAGCGTGCGGTTCGTGCCGTTCACGGACGAGCTCGCCGACTCCTACCTGGCGCACAGCCAGGAGGGGTACATCGAGGACCTCCTGCGCGCCGGTGCGCTGGACGAGGCCCGGGCGCGCCAGAAGGCGGCACTCGACTACGCCTCGCTGAGCTACGAGGGCGACACGACGTACGTCGCGGCGTACGCCGAGGTCGATGACGCGCAGCAGTGGGTGGGCGCGATCGGCTGGGGCCTGCGGGGCTTCGACGCACCGCACGAGGAGCCGACGCTCTACGTGTACGACCTCGAGGTGTTCGAGGCGTACCGCCGTCGGGGCTTCGCCGAGGCAATGCTCGAGCACGCGATCGAGTGCGCCGCGGGGGCGGGAGCGCTCGCCGTGCGCCTCACGGTGTGGGCGGGCAACGACTCCGCCGAGGCTCTCTACCGCAAGGTCGGATTCCTGCCCGAGCAGCAGCGGATGCGGCTGAGGCTGTCGGAGCGCTGAGCGCTACGACAGCGCGCGGCGCACGCGCGTGAGGACGGCGTCCTTGGCGCCGACGAGCGTGTCGCCTGCGTCGACGAGCAGGCCGTCGACGACGAACGTCGGGGTGCCCGTCACGCCGAGCGCGCGGCCCTCGTCGTGGTCTGCCTTGACCGCTGCGGCATGGCGGCCGTCGAACAGCGCCAGTGCCACCTCGTCGGAGTCGAGACCGAGGTGCTCGGCGAGCTCGACGTAGTCGCCCGGCCCCTCGATCGTCTCCATCTGCGCGATGGCGTGCGCGGCGTACTCGTCGCCGCGTCCTTGTGCGGCAGCTTCGACCTGGCACTGCGCCGCAGCCACTGCCCACACGTGGCTCACGAGCGGCAGGTGACGCAGGCGCACGACGAGGGAGTCGCCGAGCTCGTCGCGCAGCTCCTCGATCAGCTCGGCGGCGTCCAGGACGTCCGGGCAGCAGAGGTCGACCCACCAGTGGAGCACCACCGCTCCGCCGTCGCGCTCGCGTCGCGGGTCGGGGGCGTCTACCTCGAGGAGCGTCACAGCGGCCATGCCGGGAGTGTGGCAGAGCGGGACCGAGCGGCTTGGCCGTCAGGGCTGCATCGAGGAACACCCGCGCCTAGGGTGCGGGGCGTGAGCGACCCCACCGATCCCGCGTCCGCCGTCACCTATGCGACCTACCTCGAGGTGTCGGGCCTGCTCGCGCTTCAGCACCCGCGCAGCGAGCACGCGGACGGCCTCGCCGAGCACGACGAGCTTCTCTTCATCTCGATCCACCAGGTGTACGAGCTGTGGTTCAAGCAGGTGCTGCACGAGCTCCGCGGCGACGAGGCCGCGCCCGGCGAGGGCGGCGTGCAGGGGGCGCTCGCGGAGGGCGACGCGTACGGCGCCATGGCGCTCCTCGGCCGGGTCCTGAAGATCCTGAAGACGCTGGTGTCGCAGGTCGACATCCTCGAGACGATGACCCCGCTGCAGTTCAACTCGTTCCGGGCGCGGCTCGAGAGCTCGAGCGGATTCCAGTCGGCCCAGTTCCGCGAGCTCGAGGCCGTCCTCGGTCGCCGCGACCCGCGGCTGCTGACCAACGCCATCCCCGGCGACCCGATCTGGGACCGCGTCCGCGCGGCGACGTCCCGGCCCAGCGTGTGGGCGTCCTACCTCGCGTTCCTCGTGGGACGGGGGCACGCGGTCCCGGCCGACGTGCTCGCGCAGGACCCGTTCATCCCGCTGGAGGCGAGCGAAGCAGTCCAGCACGTGCTCGCCGTCGTCTACCGGGGCGACGACGCTGCTGGCCTTCTGGCCGAGCGTCTGATCGACCTCGACGAGGGGCTGCAGGAGTGGCGCTACCGCCACGTGAAGATGGTCGAGCGCACTATCGGGATCAAGCCCGGCACAGGTGGGTCGAGCGGGGTCGGCTACCTCAGCAGCACGCTGTTCACGCCGGTCTTCCCCGACCTGTGGGCCGTCCGCGCGCAGTTCTGACCGCCGCAGCCCGGAGCCCTTACGGCACTGCTCAGGCGAGGTCGTCGACGAGCCGGGCAAGCTCGGCGTCGAGGTCGAGGAACGTGCTCTCGGTGCCCGCGGGCACGAGCCGGTACGTCTCGTCGAGGAAGCGACGTACCTCGATCGGGTCGGCCTGGAGCAGCGCGCTGCCGCTGGGGCTGGCGAGCGACAGGTAGAGCTGGGGACCGTCGGCGGCATCCACCACGGGCCACACCGCGACGTCGCCCTCGCCGGACGGGCCGGCGAGGCCGTCTTCGAGGAGGTCGCGCCCGAAGACCCAGGTCACGTCGCCGTCCGCGGTGCGGAAGACGGCAGTGACGGCCCACGGGTCCGCGGGCAGGTAGCCGAGGCGGACGGGGACGGTCGCTGAGCGGTCCCCTCCCAGCACCAGGCGAAGCTCGAGGTCGGCGCGGACGGGCATCATCGAGGAAACGCTCCTTCGGGGGGATGCGCACGAGATGTGCACACGGGTGAGATGCGTGAGGCGCCGTCCTGGACCCGTGCTTAGGGTGTGAGTCGTGGCACAGGACGATCCGGACTTCGCAGAGGAGTACGACCACCCTGGCCCGGGGGAGCCCGACGACGTCGACGAGGGCAGGCTCTTCGGGCCTCTGGATCGACTCCGTCGCTGGTCCTTCGAGGGCGGGGCGGCCCGACGTGTGCTGTGGCGCACCACGGTCCTCATCGTCGGCGGCACCCTGCTGGTGCTCGGCCTGGTGATGCTGGTGTTCCCCGGCCCTGGCTGGGCCGCGATCATCCTCGGCCTCGTCGTTCTGGCGTCGGAGTTCGCGTGGTTCAACCGGGTGCTCCACCCGGTACGTCGGGTCGCGAGCCAGGCGGCCGCAGCGGCGACCGACCCGAGACGACGCACCCTCAACCTCGTGATCGGTTCCGTGGTGATCGTCGCCATGGCCGCCGTCGCGTGGTGGTACTACGTGACGTACGGCCTCACGCTCGACGGGCTGCGCTGGCTGCCCGGCATCTGAGGCGAGGGCGCCGGCGGCCGATTCGGAGCACCGCGGGCGCTTTGGTAGAGTCGCGTCCCGCACGGGCGATTGGCGCAGTGGTAGCGCGCTTCGTTCACACCGAAGAGGTCACTGGTTCGAGCCCAGTATCGCCCACCGTGTCCGACCCCTCGGGGTTACGACCACAGCAGACGGCTCCCTCCGGGGAGCCGTTCGTGCGTGCGGGCGTCCGTTCACTCGGCCTGGTCTGTCGGGATCCGGAGTTCCGACGTACGGTCGTCCGAACTCCTGGGGAGGGACGACATGACGCACACCACTCGAACCATCACGGTCCTGGCCGCTGCTGCCGCAACCGCTGCCGCACTGATGGCCGCGCCGGGTGCGCAGGCTGCGCCCGCGCCCGAGCCCGCCTCTGCGCGCGTGACCGTCGTGGCGCCTGCTGCCGTCGTCCCGGCAGCGAAGCTTCGCGTGCGCACGGCCTTGTCGGTGTCGGGGTTCGTGAACCCGGTGCTCGTCACCTCCGCCAAGGACGGCGTCAACCGGATGTACGTCGTGGAGAAGGCGGGGCGCATCCGCACCGTCGCCGGGGGCAAGATCACCGGCACGTACCTCGACATCCGGACGCTGGTGAGCGATTCGGGCGAGCAGGGCCTGCTCGGCCTCGCGTTCGCACCCGACTTCCAGACCTCGCGTTTCCTCTGGGTGACCTACACGAACGCCAGCGGTGCGCTGGTGCTCGCGCGGTTCCGCGCAGCCACGGCCGGCGCGCGTTCGGTGAGCCCGAGCACGCGCTTCACGGTGCTGACCGTGCCGCACCCGACGTACCAGAACCACAACGGCGGCAACATCGCCTTCGGCCCGGACGGCAAGCTCTACCTCGGTACCGGCGACGGTGGCGGTGGCGGTGATCCGTTCGCGAACTCGCAGAACCTGAAGTCGCTGTCCGGCAAGATCCTGCGGATCGACGTCCGCTGCGGCTCGGCGATCTACTGCCGTCCGTCGGACAACCCGTACGCGTCCTCGACCAACCGCAACGCCCAGCTGGTGTGGATGAGCGGCGTGCGCAACCCGTGGCGCTGGTCGTTCGACACCAACGGCGTGATCTGGGTCGGCGACGTCGGCCAGGACAAGTACGAGGAGGTCACGTACCTCCCGCGCAACCTGCAGAAGGGCGCCAACCTCGGCTGGTCCTGCTGGGAGGCGCGTTCGAAGTTCAACGCCTCGCGCTGCTCGTCGTCGGCGACGTACCGCTTCCCGCAGATCGTCGTCTGCCACCCCAGCGTCTCGGGTGGCTGCCGCGCCGGACGCACGGGCGAGTCGATCACGGGTGGCTTCGTCTATCGCGGCAGCCAGCATCCGGGCGCTCGCGGCACCTATGTCTTCGCCGACTTCATCACGGGGAAGATGTGGGGCTACCGCGCAGGTGACGGCTGGACGCCGGCCCACGCGCTCGGCCAGGTGACCGGGTTCGGCCTGTCGGACACGCGCGAGATCTACGCGGTGACCTACGGAGGCAGCCTCTACAAGGTCGGGTTCGCGGCCGCTTGACCGCTGTCCCCGGTGCAGGGACGACGACCGTTCACCGAGCGGCCGTCGCACCGACGCCAACGCACGCGCCGGGGGGTGCGCGCCGACGCTAGGCTGACGCGCGCCAGAGCCCGACGCCTCGTACCCGTCGGGTCCCCACGGTCAGGTCCCTCGTCACGGCCTGCCGACGAGCAGTTGGAGATGCCATGCCCCAGATCACCGTTCGCGACCTCACCGGCAACGACGAGGTCCGCGAGGTGCCGGAGGGCACCACTGCAGGCGAGGTCTACACCGACCGTGCCGTGGTCGTCGCCCGCGTCGACGGCGAGCTCAAGGACCTGTCCTACATCGTGTCCGGCGGCGAGGTTCTCGAGCCCGTCGCCGTCGACTCCGAGGACGGCCGCGCGGTGCTGCGGCACTCGACCGCGCACGTGCTCGCGCAGGCCGTGCAGCAGATGTTCCCCGAGGCCAAGCTCGGCATCGGCCCGCCGATCCGCGACGGCTTCTACTACGACTTCGACGTCGCCCGCCCGTTCACCCCTGAAGACCTCGCTGCGCTCGAGAAGCGCATGCAGGAGATCATCAAGATCGGCCAGCGCTTCCACCGTCGGGTGGTCACCGAGGACGAGGCACGCGCGGAGCTCGCGCACGAGCCGTTCAAGCTCGAGCTCATCGGCCTCAAGGGCGGCTCGGCCGTCGACGCCGACCTGAGCGACGTCATGGAGGTCGGTGGCGCCGAGCTCACCATCTACGACAACCTCGACGGCAAGACCGGCCAGCGCACCTGGTGCGACCTCTGCCGCGGCCCGCACGTGCCGACCACCCGTGTCATCCCGGCGTTCAAGCTGATGCGCTCGGCCGCGGCGTACTGGCGCGGGTCGGAGAAGAACCCGACCCTGCAGCGCATCTACGGCACCGCCTGGGAGAGCCGGGACGCGCTGAAGGCGCACCTTGCGTTCCTCGAGGAGGCCGAGCGCCGCGACCACCGGCGCCTCGGCACCGAGCTCGACCTGTTCAGCTTCCCCGACGTCATCGGCTCAGGCCTGGCGGTGTTCCACCCCAAGGGCGGCGCCATCCGACGCGAGATGGAGCACTACTCGCGGATCCGGCACGAGGAGGCCGGCTACGAGTTCGTGAACACGCCGCACCTCACCAAGGCGCAGCTGTACGAGATCTCGGGCCACATCGACTGGTACGCCGAGGGGATGTACCCGCCCATGGAGCTCTACGCCGAGTACGGCGCCGACGGTGAGCTCAAGCGGGCCGGCCAGAAGTACTACATGAAGCCCATGAACTGCCCCATGCACAACCTGATCTTCGATGCTCGTGGTCGGTCCTACCGAGAGCTGCCGCTGCGGCTGTTCGAGTTCGGCACGGTCTACCGCTACGAGAAGTCCGGCGTCGTCCACGGCCTCACGCGTGCGCGCGGCTTCACCCAGGACGACGCGCACATCTACTGCACCCCGGAGCAGATGGCCGACGAGCTCGACTCGCTGCTCACCTTCGTGCTCGACCTGCTGCGCGACTACGGCCTCGACGACTTCTACCTCGAGCTCTCGACCAAGGACCCGGTCAAGTTCGTGGGCACCGATGACGTCTGGGAACAGGCGACCGAGACCCTGCGTGCGGCAGCCGAGCGGCAGAACCTCGAGCTCGTCCTCGACCCGGGCGGCGCGGCGTTCTACGGCCCGAAGATCTCGGTGCAGGCTCGCGACGCGATCGGCCGCACCTGGCAGATGTCGACCATCCAGGTCGACTTCAACCTGCCCGAGCGGTTCGGCCTGGAGTACACCGCGGCCGACGGCTCGCGACAGCGTCCCGTGATGATCCACCGTGCCCTGTTCGGCTCGATCGAGCGCTTCTTCGCCGTGCTCCTCGAGCACTACGCCGGAGCCTTCCCGGCGTGGCTGGCTCCGGTGCAGGCGGTCGGCATCCCGATCACCGACGGGCACGTCGAGTACCTGCAGGGGGTCGTCGCCCAGCTGCGCGCGCACGGCATCCGCGGCGAGGTCGACACGAGCGACGACCGGATGCAGAAGAAGATCCGGAACGCGCAGAAGCAGAAGGTGCCGTACATGCTCATCGCCGGCGACGAGGACGTCGCAGCCGGCGCCGTGTCGTTCCGTTACCGCGACGGGACGCAGAAGAACGGCGTGCCCGTGGCCGACGCGATCGCCGAGATCCTCGACGCCGTCGAGCGCAAGGTCCAGGTATGAGCGAGGTGCCGGACTCAGCCCCCGGCAGCGACGGCTGGGACCGCCTCTGGACGCCGCACCGCATGGCGTACATCAAGGGCGAGAACAAGCCGACCCACACCGGCGCCGGCGACGACTGCGCCTTCTGCCGGGCACCCGGGCTCGAGGGCGAGGAGAGCCTGGTGGTCGCCCGCGGTGAGCACGCGTACGCCGTCCTCAACCTGTACCCCTACAACGCGGGGCACCTGATGGTGTGCCCGTACCGCCATGTCGCCGACTACCCCGACCTGACCGACGGCGAGGTGCACGAGATCGCGGCGTACACCCAGCGGGCGATGACGACGCTGCGCGCGATCTCGGGTGCACAGGGCTTCAACATCGGCATGAACCAGGGGCACGTCGCCGGTGCCGGCATTGCCGGCCACCTGCACCAGCACGTGGTGCCGCGCTGGGGTGGCGACACCAACTTCATGCCGGTCGTCGGCCACACCAAGACCATGCCCCAGCTCCTCGAGGCGACCAGGGACCTCCTCGTCGAAGCCTGGTAGGCACCGCGAGACCGCAGGCAGCCCCAGCGGGAGGCTGTGCGGCTCTCGAACCTCGACGTGATGTTGGTCGCGTCGGGGTGCCGCACGGCGGTATTCGCGCCACGATGCAGGCATGACGACGGCTCTGCGCACCGGTGCGCTCCTGGTGTTCGACGGCGACTGCGGCTTCTGCACGACCTCGATCCGGTGGTTCGAACGGCGCTTCCCGGACTCGTTCGCCACGACGCCGTACCAGTTCACCGACCTCGAGCAGCTCGGTCTCACCGAGCGCGAGTGCACCGACAAGGTGCAGTGGATCGAGGACGTCGCCGCACCGCGCACCACCAGGTCCGATGGTGCGCGGGCCGTCGCCGCGATGGTGAGGTACGGCGGTGCCAGCATCGGCGGCTACGCCGGTGCGCTCTGGCGCGCTGCCGGCACGGTCGCCGACGCCGTACCGGTGTCGCTGCTCGCCGACGTCGTGTACGCCGCAGTGGCGGCGAGCCGGCAGCGCCTGCCCGGCGGCACGCCCGCCTGCGCGATGCCCCGCGCCTCCTGATCGACGTTCGCAGCGGGGCCGCGGCCCTGCTGCTGGCGCCGTTCGTGAGGGTCGGTCACGTCATCGCGCGGCAGACTCCTCCTGCACCTTCTTGGCCACCTGCGGCGGCATGGCCTCGTGGCCGATGTACGTCCGCGTGAACGTCGCTGTGCCGTGCGACAGCGAGCGCAGCTCGACGGCGTACCGCGTGAGCTCGAGCTGCGGGACGTCGGCGGTGATCGCCGAGCGGCCGCTGCCGACGGGCTCGTTGCCCCCGACGCGTCCGCGCCGGCCCGACAGGTCGCCCATGACCGCGCCGACGTACTCGTCGGAGACCAGCACCTTGATCCGGTCGACCGGCTCGAGCAGCGAGACGCTCGCTCCGGCGGCGGCCTCCTTGAGGGCGAGCGCGCCGGCCTGCTGGAACGCCATGTCGGACGAGTCGACCGAGTGTGCCTTGCCGTCGACCAGCGTCACGCGGATGTCGATGAGGGGGTAGCCCGCGGCGACACCCTTGTCCATCTGCGCGCGTACGCCCTTCTCGACGCTCGGGATGAACTGCCGGGGGACCGAGCCGCCCACCACCTTGTCGACGAACTCGAAGCCGGAGCCCTGGGGGAGCGGCTCGACCTCGATGTCGCACACGGCGAACTGGCCGTGCACGCCCGACTGCTTGACCAGCCGACCGTGACCCTTGCCGGGGGAGGCGAAGGTCTCCCGCAGCGACACGCGGAGCGGCACCGAGTCGACGGCCACGCCGTAGCGGTTGCGCAGGCGATCGAGGAGCACGTCGACATGCGCCTCACCCATGCACCACAGCACCAGCTGGTTGGTCTCCGGGTTGCGCTCGAGGCGCATCGTCGGGTCTTCGGCCACGAGCCGTCCCAGGCCCTGCGCGAGCTTGTCGTCGTCGGCCTTGGAGTGGGCCACGATCGCGACCGGCAGAAGGGGGTCGGGCATGATCCACGGCTCGATCAGCAGCGGGCTCTCCTTGTCCGAGAGCGTGTCTCCTGTCTCGGCACGGCCCAGCTTCGCGACCGCGACGATGTCGCCGGCCACCGCGTGGGTGACTGTGCGCTGCGTCTTGCCGAGCGGGCTCGACAGCGACCCGACGCGCTCGTCGACGTCGTGGTCCTCGTGGCCGCGCTCCGGCGCGAAGTGCCCTGACACGTGGACGACAGCATCGGGTCGCAGCGTCCCGCTGAAGATGCGGACCAGCGAGATGCGGCCGACGTACGGATCGGTCGTGGTCTTGACCACCTCGGCGCACAGCGGCCCGTCGACATCGCAGGCGAGCGGTTCGCGGGGGGTGCCGTCCGGCGCGGCGGCCGAGGGCAGCGGGTGCTCGAGCGGCGACGGGAAGCCCTTCACCATGAGCTCGATGACCTCGGCGGTGCCGAAGCCTGCGGGTGTCAACGCAGCACCGAGGACCGGGTAGAACGACCCGCGCGCCACGGCGGTCTCGAGGTCGGTGATCAGCGTGTCGACATCGACCTCCTCGCCGGAGAGGTAGCGGTCCATCAGGGTCTCGTCCTCGGACTCGGCGATGATCCCCTCGATGAGGTTGCCGCGCGCCGACTCGATCAGGGGCAGGTGCTCGCTGTCGGGCTCGTTCTGCACCCGCTCGCCGGTCGAGTAGTCGTAGACCTGCTGCGACAGCAGGCCGATGAAGCCGGCCGCGCTGCCGTCGTCGGCGGCCATGGGGAGGTACAGGGGCAGCACGCCCTCGCCGAAGACCCGCTGGCAGATCGCGACGACGTCGTCGAAGTCGGCGCGGTCCTTGTCGAGCTTGGTGACGACGACCGCGCGGGGCATGGCCACGGCGGCGCACTCCTCCCACAGGAGCTGGGTCGAGGCGTCGACGCCGTCGACGGCTGAGATCACGAACAGGGCGGCGTCCGCAGCGCGGAGACCCGCGCGCAGGTCTCCGACGAAGTCGGCGTACCCCGGGGTGTCGATCAGGTTGACCTTGACCTCACCGATCTGGATGGGTGCGAGCGCGAGGCCCACGGACCGCTGCTGCCGGAGCTCGGCCTCGTCGAAGTCCGAGACCGTGGAGCCGTCCTCGACACGGCCAGGCCGCGGGATCGCGCCCGCGGCGACGAGCAGCTGCTCGACGAGCGTGGTCTTTCCGGAACCGGACGGGCCGACCAGGACCACGTTGCGGATATCGCCAGGTCGGTCGGCCTCCGGTGCTCTCCCGGCGGCTCCTGGGGTGTTCTTGTCGGCCATCTCGATCGCCTCCAGCGTCGGTGCGGTGGCTCCTGCCGCGCTGGGGGCGCGGCACTGCCCCACACCTTTCTCCTGCGGCCCGCGCGAGGCAACCGATTCGCGGCAGGCGCGCGCCGTTAGTCTCATCACCGTCATGCTGAACAACACCGCCGTCCGCAGAGCCGTCTCCGGCATCGTCGACCCCGTGGCCAAGGGGCTGCTGCGGATCGGCCTGTCGCCCGATGCCGTGACCCTCATCGGGACGATCGCGACCGTTGCGGCTGCCCTGTGGTTCTTCCCACGTCAGCAGTGGGTGGCCGGCACGCTGGTGATCGCGGCCTTCGTCGTCGCCGACCTGCTCGACGGGACGATGGCCCGGATGTCGGGCCGCAGCGGCCCGTGGGGCGCGTTCCTCGACTCCACGCTCGACCGGGTCGCCGACGGCGCGATCTTCGGCGGGGTCGTGCTCGGTCTCGCCATGTCCGGCGACACGCTCTCGGCGGCGGCGTGCCTGCTCGCACTCGTGGGCGGCGGCGTCGTGTCGTACGCCAAGGCACGCGCTGAGAGCATCGGCGTCGAGTGCAACGTCGGCATCGCGGAGCGCGCCGAACGCGTGATCCTGCTGCTCGTCGCGACGCTTCTCACCGGTCTCGGTGTCCCGTACGTGCTGCCCGCCGCCGTCTGGATCCTGGTCGTCCTGACCTGGGTCACGGTCGGGCAGCGGATCCTGTACGTACGCCGTCAGCTGCGGGCGATCCCGACGGAGGACGCCGCGTGAGCGCCATCGTCGACCAGCTGACGACCGTTGGCTTCGGGGCCGGCTGGTCCGTGGTCAAGCGCATGCCCGACCGCACGGCGTACGCGACGTTCGAGCGGCTCGCCGATGCCTCGTGGGCCCGGCGCGGGCCCTCCGTGCTGCGTCTGGAGTCCAACCTCCGCCGCGTCGTCGGCCCGGAGGTGTCCGATGCCGACCTCCGGGTGCTCTCCAAGGCGGGCATGCGTTCCTATCTCCGCTACTGGTGCGACGCGTTCCGCCTTCCCGGTTGGAGCCGCGAGCGCATCGTCGAGTCGATCGGCATCATCGACGACCACCATCTCGCCGAGGGCCTGGCCACGGGGCGTGGCGTCGTCGTCGCGCTGCCGCACATGGGCAACTGGGACCACGCGGGGGCCTGGGCCACCCTCAAGCACTCCCACGTCGTGACCGTGGCCGAACGCCTCCAGCCGGAGGACCTGTACGAGAAGTTCCTCGAGTTCCGACGCGGTCTCGGCATGGACGTCGTGCCGCTCACCGGCGGCGAGCCCGTGTTCCCGTACCTCGCCGACCGGTTGCGCGAGGGCAGTCTCGTGGCCCTGCTGGGTGATCGGGACCTCTCGAACTCCGGTGTTCCCGTGCAGTTCTTCGGTGCCAAGGCGAAGATGCCGGCCGGTCCCGCCGCGCTCGCCGTCGACACCGGCGCCGTGCTCCTCACGGCGTCGCTCTACCTCGAGGGCGGCCGCAACTGGGTGCGATTCCAGCCGCCGGTGCAGGTGCCCGAGGAGGGTGAGCGTTCCCGTCGCATCTTCCGTGCCACCCAGCTCGTCGCCACCAACTTCGAGGACAGCATCCGGGCGCGCCCGGCCGACTGGCACATGATGCAGCGGCTCTGGGTCGACGACCTCGACCCGGCCAGGGATGCGAAGGCCGCGCAGGCATGAAGGTCGGCATCGTCTGCCCCTACGACTGGTCCGCCCCCGGTGGTGTCCAGGTGCACATCCGCGACCTCGCCGTCGCCCTCCAGCGGCTCGGCCACGAGGTGAGCGTGCTCGCGCCGGCCGAGGACGAGACCGACCTTCCGCCGTACGTCGTGTCCACCGGTGGTGCGGTGTCGGTGGCCTACAACGGGTCGCGGGCCAAGGTGGCACTCGGCCCGATCTCCACGCGGCGGGTGCGGCGCTGGATCCGCGAGGGTCAGTTCGACGTCCTTCACATCCACGAGCCGCTCGCCCCGAGCCTGTCGATCCTGTCCTGCTGGGCCGCACGCGGGCCGATCGTGGCCACGTGGCACTCGTCGATGGCGCGCTCCCGCATCCTCGCCGCGGGGTTCTCCATCGGGCAGACCGCTCTGGAGAAGGTGTCGGCGCGCATCGCGGTCAGCGAGGCCGCGCGGCAGACCCTGGTCGAGCACATGGGCGGCGACGCCGTGCTCATCCCCAACGGCGTCGACTGCTCGCTGTTCGGCGAGGGGGATCCTCTGCCGGGCTGGCCCGGTGACGGTGGGGCGCTGTTCTTCATCGGCCGCATCGACGAGCCCCGCAAGGGCCTTCAGGTGCTCCTCGAGGCGATGCCCGACATCATCGCCGCGCACCCCGACGTCCGGCTGCTGGTGGCAGGCCCCGGCGACGTCGAGGAGATCGAGGGCGACCTCCCGCCCGAGGTGGCGGGCCACGTGACGTTCCTCGGCCTCGTCAGCGAGGAGACCAAGGCGCGGGCCTTCCTCTCTGCCGACCTGTACGTCGCTCCGAACACCGGGGGAGAGAGCTTCGGCATCGTCCTGCTCGAGGCCATGGCCAGCGGAACACCGGTCCTCGCCAGCGACCTCGAGGCCTTCCGTCGTGTGACCGACGAAGGACGCGCGGGGGCGTCGTTCGCCAACGAGGACCCGGCCGACCTCGCCCGGGCTGCGATCGCCCTGCTCTCGGACGCCGCGGAGCGCGAGCGGCTGAGCGCCGAGGGGCTCCTGCGCGCACGTGACTTCGACTGGGAGACGGTCGCCCGACGGGTGGTCGAGGTGTACGAGTCGGTCACGGTCACGGGCGAGAAGGTCTCCGAGGACCTGCGCGGCCAGCTCGTCGGTCGCCTGTCGCGAGGAGGTGGCTGACCGTGAGGCTCGACATCCTCACCGACGTCCTGATCGTCGTCCTCGTGCTCGGCGCCATCACCGTCTACCTGTCGTCCCTCGCCGGCAGGCTCGACCGGCTGCACCGCAAGATCGAGACGGCGCACGCCGCCCTCGACGCCCAGCTCCTGCGCCGCGTCGCGGCCACGCAGGACCTCGCCTCGTCCGGTCTCGTGGATCCGGCGTCGGCCCTGGTCCTGTCCTCGGCCGCACAGTCGGCCTTCGTGGTCGACCCCGACGACGACGCCCGGCGCTCGCTCGTCGAGAGCGAGCTGACCCGCACCCTCGGCACGGTGTTCGAGACCCGCGACGACGTCGAGGACATCACCGATGCGGTGGGTTCGGACGCACCCGTGGCCGAGCAGCTTCTGGACGAGCTCGCTGTCGCCTGTCGCAGGGTCGAGCTCGCCCGCCGGTTCCACAACGACGTCGTGCGCAGCTGCCTCGACCTGCGGCGGCGGCGCATCTCGCGCTGGTTCCGGCTCGCCGGTCACACCCCGTTGCCAGCTCCGGTCGACTTCGACGACACACCCCCGGCGGGCCTCGCGACTCGCTGACCAGACCCGGTTTACAGTCTCGGTGGGCCCGAACCCTCCACGGGCCCCTGATCGGGGAGACCACTGTGCGGGCGCGACGGACCACCATCACCATCTCTGCCACGGTCCTGACGGCCGCAGCACTCGTGCTGAGCGGTTGCTCCAGCAGCGATCCCGCGCCAGGGACCACTGGGGGTACGGGCAGCGCGGGCGCGTCACCGTCGGTCACGAGCACCGACGACACGGCCACTCCCGAGGCCTCGCCGTCCGACCAGATGCCGGCTGACTCCTCGCCTCTCTCCGGTCGTGCCGGAGGCGCGGGCAAGCCGACGATCATCGTGAAGTTCGACAACACCCCGAATGCCCAGCCGCACTCCGGCCTCACGAAGGCCGACGTCGTCTACGTCGAGGAGGTCGAGTACGGCCTCACGCGTCTCGCGGCCGTGTTCGCCACCGACCTGCCCAACGTGGTCGGACCGATCCGCAGCGCGCGCATCTCCGACCTCGACCTGTTCGCCAACTACGGCACCCCGGCGTTCTCGTACTCCGGAGCCCAGCACAGGCTCCGGCCGTTCATCGCCGCATCGGCGCTCATCGACGTGAGTGGCGACCAGGGGCCGTACGGCTACGTCCGCGACAACGGCCGCCGCGCGCCCTACAACTTCATGGGCAACCCGGAGAAGCTCATCAAGCGCGCGAAGACCGCCTCCGATGCGCCCTCGATCGGCTTCGAGTTCAGCAAGACCGCGCCCGAGGGCGGGAAGCCGGTCACGAAGATCACGGTCGCGTACCCCTCCTCGTCGGCCCAGTTCCTCTGGAACCTCAAGAGCGGCGGGTACGACGTCCGCCTCAACGGTTCCCCCGCCCGCGCGACCGAGGGCGGCACCCAGCGGGCCACGACCGTCGTCGTGCAGTACGTGAAGCAGTACGACTCGGGTTTCGGCGACAAGTTCGGCGGCCGCACGCCGAAGGAGGAGACCGTCGGCTCCGGAAAGGGCTGGGTCTTCCGCAGCGGCAAGGCCTACAAGGTCACGTGGAGCAGGCCGTCGAAGAAGTCGCCGACCCAGTTCGTCGGCGCCGACGGCCAGGTCGTCACGTTCGCCCCGGGCCAGGTGTGGGTGGCGCTCGTCAACCGCACCAAGCCGATCACGATCTCCTAGGTTCGCGGGCGGAACCGCGCCGACGGTCACGCTCTGCTCCGACCCGGAGCGGCGGGCCGTCGAGGTGCTCCGCACCGGCGCGGAGGCGCCGAACTCCCGTGCCGGTATCCTGAGTGCCGGACGCCGATCCGGCGTCAGACCAGACGGGCCCCCTACCGGGGCCGAACCCGACCGACCCGAGGTTCTTCATGTCCGCCCAGCCCGAGAACGTCACCGCTGAGACCGGCACCGCGCGCGTGAAGCGCGGCATGGCCGAGATGCTCAAGGGCGGTGTGATCATGGACGTCGTCAACGCCGACCAGGCCAAGATCGCGGAGGACGCCGGCGCTGTCGCGGTCATGGCGCTCGAGCGCGTCCCGGCGGACATCCGCGCCGAGGGCGGCGTGTCGCGCATGAGCGACCCCGACATGATCGACGACATCATCGCGGCCGTCTCGATCCCCGTGATGGCCAAGGCGCGCATCGGTCACTTCGTCGAGGCTCAGGTGCTGCAGTCGCTCGGCGTCGACTACATCGACGAGTCCGAGGTGCTGACCCCGGCCGACTACGCGAACCACATCGACAAGTGGCCCTTCACGGTGCCCTTCGTGTGCGGCGCGACCAACCTCGGTGAGGCGCTGCGTCGTCTCAACGAGGGCGCCGCGATGATCCGCTCCAAGGGCGAGGCCGGCACGGGTGACGTCTCCAACGCCACCAAGCACATGCGCACGATCCGGGCGGAGATCAACCGTCTCTCCTCGATGGCCGAGGACGAGCTGTACGTCGCGGCCAAGGAGCTTCAGGCGCCGTACGAGCTCGTGCTCGAGACCGCGCGCCTCGGTCGCCTCCCGGTCGTGATGTTCACCGCCGGCGGCATCGCCACCCCGGCCGACGCCGCGATGATGATGCAGCTCGGCGCCGACGGCGTCTTCGTGGGCTCGGGCATCTTCAAGAGCGGCAACCCGGCCGAACGTGCCAACGCGATCGTCCAGGCCACCCTGCACTTCGACGATGCCTCGATCGTGGCGAAGGTGAGCCGCGGGCTGGGCGAGGCCATGGTCGGCATCAACGTCGCCGACATCCCCGTGCACCACCGCCTCGAGGACCGTGGCTGGTGATCTCCGCTCCGACCGGGGCTGACGCCCTCGTCGGGGTCCTCGCCCTGCAGGGCGACTTCCGCGAGCACGAGCGCGCCCTGGAGGCGTGCGGCGCGGCTACGCGTCGGATCCGCACTGCCCGGGACCTCGAGGGCATCGACGCCCTCGTCGTCCCGGGCGGCGAGTCCACGACCATGAGCAACCTCGCTCTGCGCTGGGGACTCATGGAGCCGCTGCGGGCACTCGTGCGCGGCGGGCTCCCGGCCTACGGCTCCTGCGCGGGGATGATCATGCTCGCCGACCGGATCGAGGGCGGCCGACCCGACCAGGAGACCATCGGCGGCCTCGACGTCACCGTGCTCCGCAACGCGTTCGGCCGCCAGGTCGACTCGTTCGAGGCCGACCTGTCGATCCCGGCGTTCGGCGAGGCGCTCATGCACGCCGTCTTCATCCGAGCCCCGTGGGTCGAGCAGGCCGGCGACGCCGTGGAGGTGCTGGGCACGGTCCCCAGCGGTCCGGCCGCAGGTAGGATCGTCGCGGTCCGGCAGGGTCACCTGCTCGCGACCTCCTTCCACCCCGAGCTGACCGGGGACACCCGTGTGCACGAGTACTTCGTCGAGATGGTGAGAGAGCAGGCATGAGCGGCCACTCCAAGTGGGCGACCACCAAGCACAAGAAGGCCGCGATCGACGCCAAGCGCGGCAAGCTGTTCGCCAAGATGATCAAGAACATCGAGGTCGCGGCGCGCACCGGTGGCGGAGACCCCGCAGCCAACCCGACGCTCTACGACGCCATCTACAAGGCGAAGAAGAGCTCGGTCCCCAACGACAACATCGACCGCGCGGTCAAGCGCGGCTCGGGCGCCGAGGCGGGTGGCGCCGAGTACCTCACGATCATGTACGAGGGGTACGGCCCCAACGGCGTCGCGGTGCTCATCGAATGCCTCACCGACAACCGCAACCGCGCCGCGGCCGAGGTGCGCGTGGCCATGACCCGCAACGGCGGCTCGATGGCCGACCCGGGCTCGGTGTCGTACCTCTTCGCTCGACGCGGCGTCGTCATCGTGCCGAAGAACGACCAGACCGAGGACGACGTGCTCGGCGCGGTCCTCGACGCCGGCGCCGAGGAGGTCAACGACCTCGGCGAATCGTTCGAGGTCGTCTCCGCCGCGTCCGACGTCGTCGCCGTGCGCACCGCGCTCGTCGAGGCGGGGATCGACTACGAGTCGGCCGACACCCCGTTCCTGCCCAGCATGCAGGTGCCCCTCGACGAGGAGGGCGCCCGCAAGATGTTCAAGCTCCTCGATGCCCTCGAGGACAGCGACGACGTCCAGAACGTCTTCGCCAACTTCGACGTCAGCGACGCCATCATGGAAGCCCTCGACGAGTAGTAGCTGGTCGCTACGCGGCGGCAGGGCCCAGCGCTTCGCGCGGTCGGTCGGGCCGCGGACCCCGCGGGCCCGCTCCCGCCCTCCGGCCCTGCTTGGGGGTTGCGGGCTACTGCGACAGGAGCGCGCGGTTCTAGGCACAGGCCTATCCGCGCGCGGCGCGAGAAGACACGGCGTGGCGTCCGGGCTCGCGGCTTGACAGCGGTTAGGATCCGAACACCTGTTCGGTCGCTTGTGTCAGGAGGACGTCGCGTGCGCGTGCTCGGAGTCGATCCCGGTCTCACCCGGTGCGGCATCGGCGTCGTCGACGGTGCCCCGGGTCGACGCGTGAGCCTCGTGCACGTCGAGGTCGTCCGCACCTCGGCCGACCTCGACCTCGCGAGCCGGCTCCTGGCGATCGAGGTGGGCATCGAGGCCGTCCTCGACTCCACGAATCCCGATGCCGTCGCCGTCGAGCGGGTGTTCGCCCAGCACAACGTCCGCACCGTCATGGGCACCGCGCAGGCGGGGGCGCTGGCCATCGTGGCTGCGGCGCGTCGGGGGATCCCGGTCACGCTGCACACCCCCAGCGAGGTCAAGGCGGCAGTCACCGGCCAGGGCCGGGCCGACAAGGACCAGGTCGCGCTCATGGTGATGCGCCTTCTCGGCCTCGACGCAGCGCCCAGGCCCGCTGACGCCTCGGACGCACTGGCGCTGGCCATCTGCCACCTCTGGCGCGGCGACTCCTCGGCGCGGCTGGCTGCCGCGGCGGCAGCGGCGCCGAAGTCGCGGATCCCGCGCACTGCTGCGCGTCCGGCTCCGGGGCGCCGGGTCGCCGTGCAGACCGTCAGGGACGTCTCGTGATTGCCTTCGTGCGCGGCCACGTCGTGTCGGCCGGTGCGAGCACAGCCGTTCTCGACGTCGGAGGAGTGGGCTACGAGCTCCAGTGCACGCCACGAACCCTGGCGGGCCTCCGGGTCGGTCACGAGGCGACGCTGGCGGCGTCGATGGTCGTGCGCGAAGACTCCATGACGCTCTTCGGCTTCGCCGACGCCGACGAGCGCGCGGTCTTCGAGAAGCTGCAGTCGGTCACGGGGGTCGGCCCGCGGCTCGCCCAGGCGCTCCTCGCCGCGCACACTCCCGACTCGCTGCGGCTAGCCGTCGCCACCGAGGACGTCACCGCGCTGACCCGCGTCTCCGGTGTGGGCACCAAGGGTGCGCAGCGGCTCGTGCTGGAGCTCAAGGACAAGCTCGGCGCTCCGAGCGGTGCGATGGTCGATCTCACACCCGGTGGCGGCACAGGGCCCAGCTGGCAGGGCCAGGTCCACTCGGCCCTCGTCGGGCTCGGGTGGTCGGCACGCGAGGCTGACTCCGCCGTCGCGGCGGTGGCCGAGGACGCCGCGCCCGACGCCGATGTCGCGTCCGTGCTGCGCCTCGCCCTGCGATCGCTGGATCGGGCATGACCTACGACGACGGCTCGTACGACGTCTCGCCCGACGACCGCATCCTTGCGCCCGACGCCGGGTCGGAGGAGGCCGCGGTCGAGTCGGCGCTGCGGCCGCGCACCCTCGACACCTTCATCGGCCAGCAGCGGGTCAAGGACCAGCTGGGCCTGGTGCTCGAGGCCGCGACCGCGCGCGGACGCGCCGCCGACCATGTGCTGCTCGCCGGCCCGCCAGGCCTCGGCAAGACCACGCTGTCGATGATCATCGCGGCTGAGCTCGGCATGCCGCTGCGCGTCACCAGCGGGCCCGCCCTGCAGCACGCGGGCGATCTGGCTGCGGTCCTGTCGAGCCTGGTGCCCGGCGAGGTGCTCTTCCTGGACGAGATCCACCGGATGTCGCGCGCAGCCGAGGAGATGCTCTACCTGGCGATGGAGGACTACCGGGTCGACATCATCGTGGGCAAGGGCCCTGGTGCCACGGCGATCCCGCTCGAGCTTCCGCCGTTCACCCTCGTCGGCGCCACCACGCGGGCGGGCCTGCTGCCCGGGCCGCTGCGCGACCGGTTCGGCTTCACCGCCCACATGGACTTCTACGACGCCTCCGACCTCGAGCTCATCCTCGCCCGGAGCGCGGCGCTGCTCGACGTCCCGTTGGCGGCCGACGCCGCGGTCGAGATCGCCGGCCGCAGCCGCGGCACGCCTCGGGTGGCCAACCGCCTGCTGCGCCGGGTGCGCGACTTCGCCCAGGTGCGCGCAGACGGTCATGTCGACCTCGCCGTCGCGCACGCCGCCCTCACGCTGTACGAGGTCGACCAGATCGGTCTCGACCGTCTCGACCGCGCCGTGCTCGACGCGCTGCTGCGCAAGTTCGGCGGTGGGCCCGTCGGGCTCTCGACCTTGGCCGTGGCTGTGGGCGAGGAGTCCGAGACGGTCGAGTCGGTCTGCGAACCGTTCCTGGTGCGGGCCGGTCTGCTCGCCCGCACCCCGCGAGGCCGCATCGCCACCCCCGCGGCGTGGGCGCACCTCGGGCTCACGGCCCCGGCGGGCTCGGCTGCCGCGATGCTGCCGTTCGAGGTCGTCGAGTCGGGCGAGCCTGACTGAGCGCCGGCTCGCCGGGTCGGCGGGGCGCGGATGCTCACCTAGAATCGACACGGAGCGCCGCACCGGGCGGCCCCCGAAACGAGGATCCCCGTGCCGCAGAACCTGACCGCCTGGCTCCCGCTGCTGCTGATCGGCGTCTTCTTCTACCTGCTCGTCCTACGTCCCGCCCGCGCCCGCCAGGCCGCCGCTGCCTCCGTCCGCGCCCAGCTGGCCCCGGGCACCCGCGTCATGACCACGGCCGGCCTGTTCGGCACGATCACGGCCGTCGACGGTGACGACGTGCACCTGGAGATCGCCCCCGGCGTCACTGTCCGCTATGTGGCGGCCGCGATCGCGAAGGTCGTGGACCCGCCGTCGGGCGCCGCACTCCCGGGCCAGGACGCCGCGGGGGAGACCCGGCCCTCGATCATCGAGGGCGACACGTCCGGGTCCTGACCCCCCGTGGTCCGGAGCACGCCACCGCGTCGTCCATACTTACCGGGCACGGGCTCCTGACGGAGGCCGCGCTCGGCGTGGGCTCGCGAGGCCCATCCGGTCCATGGCGGCTCCGGCTGCACTGACAGGTCCCGCCCAGCGGGCACGACGGTCCTGATCCCGGGGGAGCACCCCGGACGGGACGCACAGGAGACACCACGGTGGCAGCACCGACCCAGGCGAGCGCGCGGCCCGGCCGCACCCTCGTCATCCTCGGCGTAGTGATCCTCGGACTCGTCGTCTGGACTCTCTGGCCAGGCCAGAGCCGCACCCCGAAGCTGGGCCTCGACCTCCGCGGCGGCACCCAGGTCATCCTCACGCCGACCTCGGCGGCCGATGGCAGTGCGATCACCGACGACCAGCTCAAGCAGACCGTCGAGATCATCCGCCAGCGCGTGGACGGCTTCGGTGTCGCTGAGTCCGAGGTGACGACGCAGGGCTCGGGCAGCAACGCCACGATCGTGGTCTCCATCCCCGGCGTCACCAACCAGGCCGTGCTGGAGTCGCTGGCCACCACGGCCAAGCTCGACTTCCGCCCTGTTCTGGCCGTCGACTTCGGCGCGCCGGCCGTGGCCCCCACACCGTCGGCCTCGCCGAGCTCGTCCGTCTCGGGGTCGCCGTCCGCATCGCCGACCGCCTCGCCCTCGGCGTCGGCCAGCCCTTCGGCGTCCACGAGCGTGTCGGGCACCTCGCCGTCGGCGTCCGCGAACGGCGCGATCCTGCCCCAGGCCGCAGCGTCCGGAACCGTGAGCCCGACACCCTCGGCCAGCCCGAGCCCGTCGAGCACCGCGGCTGCCGGTGACCTGCCCCCGATCCAGTCCGCGACGAACGACGCCGCGCTGCAGGCCAAGTTCACGGCCCTGAACTGCAGCGCCCCGGGCGCAACCCAGGGCGGCCCGGCCGACCCGAAGAAGTACGTCGTCACCTGCCAGGACGACGCGTCGCTGAAGTACCTCCTGGACCCCGCAGCGGTGCAGGGCATCGAGATCGCGAGCGCGCAGGCCACCCTCGCCCAGCAGGGCGTCGGCTGGGAGGTGCAGCTCACCTTCACCCCGGTCGGGGCGACGCAGTTCGCCGAGGTGACGGGCAAGCTCGCGCAGAACCAGCCTCCGCAGAACCAGTTCGCCATCACGCTCGACGGCCTGGTGCAGTCCGCGCCTCGCGTCAACGAGGCGATCCTCGGCGGCAACGCGGTCATCACCGGCAGCTTCACCGCCGAGGAGGCCAAGGCGCTGGCCAACGTCCTGAAGTACGGCTCGCTCCCGGTCGCGCTCAAGGTGTCCTCGGTCGAGCAGCTCTCGCCGACCCTCGGCCAGGACCAGCTCGACGCCGGCCTCATCGCCGGGGCGCTCGGTCTCGCGCTCGTCGTCGTGTACCTGTGCCTGTACTACCGCGCCCTGGGCCTGGTGGCCGTCGCCTCCCTCGGCGTGGCCGGCGTCATCACCTACACGCTGATCGTCATCCTCGGTCGACAGATCGGATTCACGCTGTCGTTGGCCGGTGTTGCGGGCACGATCGTGGCCATCGGAATCACGGCCGACTCGTTCGTCGTCTACTTCGAACGCATACGTGACGAGATCCGTGAGGGCCGCACCCACCGTCAGGCCGGCGACCTCGGCTGGGTGCGCGCACGGCGCACGCTCCTTGCCGCCGACTTCGTCTCGCTGCTCGCGGCCGTGGTCCTGTACTTCCTGTCGGTCGGCAGCGTGCGCGGCTTCGCGTTCACGCTCGGGCTCACGACCCTCGTCGACGTCCTCGTCGCGTTCGTGTTCACGCGCCCGCTCGTGCAGATCCTCATGCGCAACAAGACCTTCACCTCGGGCAAGCCGTGGACGGGCCTCTCGCCCGACCGCCTCGGTGCCAAGACGACCATCTCCGACGACGTCCCACGCCAGACCCTGGCCGCCAGCCGCGCCGGCTCGAAGGAGTCCTGATGAGCACCCTCGGCTCGCTCACGCACCGCCTGTACAGCGGCGAGGTGTCGTACGACTTCGTCGGCCGCCGCCGCCGGTGGTACGCCGTCTCGGGCGCCATCGTCATCCTCGCCCTCGTGGGCCTGTTCGGACGCGGCCTCAACCTCGGCATCGAGTTCCGCGGCGGCTCGGAGTTCCGCGTCCCGGGCACGACGGCGACGGTCGAGGACGGCCGCGCCGCGGCACAGGCCGCCGGCATCGCCGACCCGATCGTCACCGAGGTCGGACAGGGCACGCTGCGGATCCAGACCCCCGCGCTCACGCCGAAGGAGTCGGCAGCGGTCACCGAGAAGCTGGCCGCCGACCTGGGTGTGGCTGTGGCCGACATCGGCGTCCAGCTGGTCGGGCCGTCGTGGGGTGCGGAGATCACCCAACGAGCGCTGCAGGGCCTCGTCGCGTTCCTCGTCCTCGTGGTCATCTTCCTGTCGTTCTACTTCGAGTGGCGGCTCGCCATAGCAGCGCTCGTCGCTCTTCTGCACGACCTCGTCATCACCATCGGCATCTACGCGCTCACGGGCTTCGAGGTGACTCCCGCCACCGTCATCGGAGTCCTGACGATCCTCGGCTTCTCGCTCTACGACACAGTCGTGGTGTTCGACAAGGTCAAGGAGAACACCCGCAACATCACCTCGGGGAACCGTGCCACCTACAGCGAGGCCGCCAACCTCGCCCTCAACCAGACCCTCGTGCGTTCGATCAACACCTCGGTTGTGGCGCTCCTGCCCGTCGCGGCGATCCTCGTCATCGGCGTCGGCCTGCTCGGTGCCGGCACGCTGAAGGACCTCGCCCTGGCCCTGTTCGTCGGCACCGCGGCTGGCACCTACTCGTCGATCTTCATCGCGACGCCGGTTGCCTGCCAGCTGCAGGAGCGTCGCCCGGAGATGAAGGCTCTCGCCGCCCGGGTGGCCGCTCGCCGCGCCGGTCTGGACTCGCGTGCGCGCCGTCGGCCGGCCAACGCCGCCGACGGCAGCACCGCAACCGCCATGCTCGAGGGCGACGACGACGGTTCTCGAACGGTCGCCGAGCAGCTCGCGAGCCCGGCGCCGATCACCTCGACCGGCCCCCGGCAGCAGCCCAAGCGCAACGTCCCGCGGCAGCAGCGCAAGAAGCGCTGATGCCCGATCTCGACGCCCTCCTCGAGAGCCGGATCCGGTCCATCCCGGACTGGCCGGTCGAGGGGGTCGTGTTTCGCGACATCACGCCTCTGCTCGCCGACCCGTCGGGGATCCCGGCCGTGGTGGCCGGGCTGGCCGACGCCCTCACCGCAGCGGCGATCACCGGCGTCGACATCGTCGCCGGCATCGAGGCGCGTGGCTTCGTGCTCGGCGCGCCTCTGGCGGTCGGGCTGGGCGTCGGGTTCGTGCCGGTCCGCAAGCAGGGCAAGCTTCCCGGCGACGTTCATGCCGAGACCTACGACCTCGAATACGGTCAGGCCACCCTCGAGGTGCAGGTCGACGCCGTCGCGCACGGCCAGCGCGTGGTGGTGGTAGACGACGTCCTGGCCACCGGGGGCACCGCAGTCGCGGCCGTCCGCCTGCTGAGGGCTGCGGGCGCTGAGGTCGTCGCGCTCGCCTGCCTTCTGGAGCTTCCCGCCCTCGGCGGTCGCGCTCGCCTCGACGTGCCTGTGCTCACGCTCCGCGAGGTCTGATCGCTCACGTCGTGCGGTTCGGCGCGCCTCGGCGTCCCTGTCGATGATGGGGTACGACAGTAGGGTCGAGAAGGCTGGCGGCCGATCGACCGCTGACGTGGCAGAGGACGGGCAGTGACTGAGACGGACCGAGGTGCGGCACCGGTGTTCGAGGTGCGGCACCGGTGGACCTACGTCGAGATGCTCCTGTCGAGCCTGGTGTCGATCGCCGCATCTTTGGTGCTGTCGGTCGAGGCGTGGCTGCTCGCCAAGGACCCGGACGCCATCTTCTCCTGCGACGTCAACAACAAGATCTCCTGCGGCACGGTCGCGGAGTCGTGGCAGGCCACGCTGCTCGGCTTTCCCAACGCCTATCTCGGCCTCGTCTTCGAGTCGGTCGTCATCACGATCGCGCTGGCCTCGCTGTCCGGCGTCCGCTTCCCTCGGCGGTTCATGCTCGGCGCTCACGCCCTGTACACGATCGCGATCGCGTTCGCGTACTGGCTCTTCCTGCAGGCGTACTTCGTCATCGGCGCGCTGTGCCCGTGGTGCCTGCTCGTCACGGCGGCCACCACGCTGGTCTTCACCTCGATCACCCGAGTGAACATCCTCGACCGCCACCTCACCTTCGGACGCCACCAGGAATCGGTGGAGCGGTGGCTGCGCCTCGGCGCCGACACGGGTGTGGCGCTGGTCGTTCTGGCCGTCCTGGCGGCGATGGTGGCGTACCGCTACCTCTGAGGCGGCTCGCGGCGTCCTGGCCCGCGCTCCCGCAAACCCGCACGTAGACTGGCTGGACTGTCAGGGCGCACCGCGCGAGGAGACCGGGTGGCTGAGGACGTCGTCGCGAGGCCGGGTGCTGAGGCGCCCACCGCGACCACGCCTGCGTCGGGCCAGCCTCCGACGACGTCGCCCGCGTACGAGGCCACGAGCCGGCGGTCACTGCTGCCCAGGATCTCGGCGCTGCGCGGCGGTCGCTCCAGCGCGCACCCTGAGCTCGAGCCCCTTCTGCGCACGGTGAAGCAGTTCCATCCCAAGGCCGACGTGAAGACCCTCGAGCTGGCCTATGAGCGCGCGGCCTACCTCCACCGCGACCAGCACCGTCGCAGCGGCGACCCGTACATCACCCACCCGCTCGCGGTGGCGACGATCCTGGCCGAGCTCGGCATGACGCCGCCCACGCTGGCGGCAGCGCTCCTGCACGACACGATCGAGGACACCGAGTACTCGCTCGACGCGCTGCGCGAAGACTTCGGCGACGAGGTCGCGGCTCTCGTCGACGGCGTCACCAAGCTCGACAAGGTGAAGTACGGCCAGGCCACGGCGGCCGAGACGGTCCGCAAGATGGTCGTGGCGATGGCGCGCGACATCCGCGTGCTCGTGATCAAGCTCGCCGACCGCCTCCACAACATGCGCACGCTGCGGTGGATGCCGCCGGCCAAGCAGGAGCAGAAGGCTCGCGAGACGCTCGAGATCTACGCCCCGCTGGCGCACCGCCTGGGCATGAACACCATGAAGTGGGAGCTCGAAGACCTCTCCTTCGCGACGCTCTACCCGAAGATGTACGACGAGATCGTGCGCCTCGTCGGCCAGCGGGCGCC
Source organism: Candidatus Nanopelagicales bacterium (assembly GCA_038316965.1). Lineage (GTDB taxonomy): Bacteria > Actinomycetota > Actinomycetes > S36-B12 > CAIYMF01 > Longivirga. Next base: position 11,258 of record JBBQAY010000010.1, on the reverse strand, counting down.
CGAGCGTGACGGCTACCTCACCGAGGTCAAGGAGGCCGTCGAGAAGGACCTCGACGACGCCAAGATCAAGCACACCGTCACGGGCCGGCCGAAGCACTACTACTCCGTGTACCAGAAGATGATCGTGCGAGGCCGCGACTTCGCCGACATCTACGACCTCGTCGGCATCCGCATCCTCGTCGAGTCGGTGCGCGACTGCTATGCCGTGCTCGGCGTCATCCACTCGCGGTGGAACCCGGTTCCGGGCCGGTTCAAGGACTTCATCGCGATGCCCAAGTTCAACATGTACCAGTCGCTGCACACCACCGTGATCGGGCCGACAGGGCGCCCGGTCGAGCTGCAGATCCGCACGATGGACATGCACCGCGCGGCCGAGTACGGCGTCGCCGCGCACTGGCGCTACAAGCAGGGAAGCGTCGGCGGCAAGCAGGGCCCCGACGACATGGGCTGGCTGCGGCAGCTTCTCGAGTGGCAGCGCGAGACCGAGGACCCTGACGACTTCCTGGACTCCCTGCGCTACGACCTCGCCTCGAACGAGGTCTTCGTCTTCACGCCCAAGGGCGATGTGGTCGCCCTTCCGGGTGGGTCGACTCCGGTCGACTTCGCGTACGCCGTCCACACCGAGGTGGGCCACCGCTGCGTCGGCGCGCGCGTCAACGGCAAGCTCGTGCCGCTCGAGTCCTCGCTCACCTCAGGCGACGCCGTCGAGGTGTTCACCTCCAAGGCCGAGAACGCCGGCCCCAACCGCGACTGGCTGCAGTTCGTCAAGAGCCCGCGAGCGCGCTCGAAGATCAAGGCGTGGTTCTCCAAGGAGCGCCGTGAGGAGGCGGTCGAGAGCGGCAAGGAGTCGATCACGCGCGCCATGCGCAAGGCGGGACTCCCGCTGCACCGGCTCCTGTCGCCAGGTGCGCTCCAGGGTCTGCTCGCCGACCTGCACATGACCGACGTCTCGGCTCTGTATGCAGCAGTCGGCGAGGGCCGGGTGTCGGCGTCGTCGGTCGTGCAGAAGCTCGTGCTGGCCCAGGGAGGCGCCGACGGCGCGACCGAGGACCTCGCCGAGGCCGTCACGCCCGGCAAGATCGCCACGGGAAAGGCACGGCCACAAGGAGATCCGGGGATCGTCGTGGACGGCGACGACGACGTGTGGGTGAAGCTCGCTCGATGCTGCACCCCCGTGCCTGGAGACGAGGTGCTCGGGTTCGTCACGCGCGGGCACGGGGTCTCGGTCCACCGGACCGACTGCGTCAACATCTCCTCGCTGCGCCAGGAGCCCGACCGCATCGTGCCCGTCACGTGGTCGCCGAAGGCCACCAGCGTCTTCCTGGTCAACATCCAGGTCGAGGCGCTCGACCGCTCGCGCCTGCTGTCGGACGTCACGCGCGCCCTGTCCGACCAGCACGTCAACATCCTGTCGGCCTCGGTGAGCACCACCCGCGACCGTATCGCGTTGTCCCGCTTCACTTTCGAGATGGCCGACGCCACCCACCTCGGCTCGGTGCTCAAGACCGTGCGCGGCGTCGAGGGCGTCTACGACGTCTACCGCGTCTAGTCCGGCCCTCCAAGCTCGTCGCTCCTTCGTCGCTCCTCGCGTCGGGCACCCCTCGCCGGGCGCGTCCGCTCGGCCCCTCCTGCGTCGGGGCGTCGCGGACGCGCGAAACCCTTCGGCGAGGGGTACTGCGGGCCGAACTGGTTGACCGCGCGTCCCTCCCTCGTCCGCCTGCCCAGGGCGTCGCGCCTACCCCTCGGGATCGTGGCCGGTCTGGGCCGTCCGCGAGCGCGGCACCGTGGTGGGCCACGCCGAGGTCAAGCCGAGCCCGGAGGATCGCATCGACGGCTGGGAGATCGTGTACGCGCTCGACCCGACAGTCTGGGGTCGTGGCCTCGGCACCGAGGTTGCCGCAGCGCTGACGGCGTACGCGCACGACCGGCTCGACCTGGCCGTGGTGCACGCGACGGTCGATCCCGCCAACGAGCCGTCCCTGGCGGTGCTCGCACGCGTGGGCTACGAACTGGTCGCCGACATCGTCGACGCCGGCGAGATCACCCGCCACCTGGTCCACCGCTCGGCCTAGCGGCACCGCCCGGAGGCGGCCCTGGCCGGCGGCAGACCGGTCAGCCGGAGAACTCCTCCGCGGCACGCTCGGCTGCTTCGAGCAGCGCCTTGGTGGTGGTGATACGGCCCTCGAGGTCGGTGGCCTTGCGGGTGTCGCCGGCAGCCACGAGCTTCGCGTGCTCCTTCTCGAGCTTGGCCAGAGAGGCGCTGAACTGCTCCACGGTCGACGTGGCGCGAGCCTTGGCCTCCGGGTTCGAGCGCTTCCACTGGTCCTGCTCGCCCTTGCGGACGGCATCCTCGATGCGGCGCAGGCGCCCCTCGATGCGCTCCTTGTCGCCGCGCGGCACGTGGCCGATGGACTCCCAGCGCTCCTGGATCGATCGAAGCGCGCCCTTGGCGCCCTTGAGGTCGGAGGTGTCGATGCCCTCGGCCTCGGCGAGCAGCGCCTCCTTGGCGGTGAGGTTCTCGGCGAACCCGGCGTCACGCTTGCCGAGCTCGGCGTTGCGCGCGGCGAAGAACTCGTCCTGAGCGGCGCGGAAGCGCTGCCAGAGCTCCTCCTCCTCCGCCTTTCCTGCGCGGCCGGCGGCCTTCCAGCGCGCCATGAGGTCGCGGTACGCCGACGCCGTCGTTCCCCAGTCGGTCGAGGACTTCAGCGCCTCGGCCTCGGCGACGAGAGCGTCCTTGACCTGTCGGGCCTCGCTGCGCTCACCGTCGAGGCGGGCGAAGTGCTGGCGACGGTGCTTGTCGAACTGCGATCGCGCGTGGCTGAAGCGCTTCCAGAGCGCCTGCTCGCCGGTGCGGTCGGCACGCGGTGCCGCCTTCCAGTCGTCGAGGAGCTCCTTGAAGCGCTCTCCGGTGGCCTTCCACTGGGTCGACTCGGCGAGCGCTTCGGCCTCGGTCACGATCGCCTCGCGGGCGGCGAGGGCAGCGGCCTTGGCGACAGTGCGCACCTCGGCAGTCGCAGCACGCTTGTCGTGAACCAGCACATCGAGGGCCTCGACGCGGGCGCGCAGCGACCCGAGGTCGCCGACCATCGCGGGGGACTCGAGCGACTCGAACGCGCGCTTGACGACGGCGCCGGCCTGCTCGGGCGAGGCCTTGCCCTCGGTGAGGCGGCGGGTGGCCAGGCTCACCTCCACCGAGAGGTCGTCGAACTTGCGGACGAAGAAGTCCAGCCCCTCGGCCGGCGTGCCGGCGGCCCACTGGCCGACGACGTGCTCGGCACCGTCGCCGAGGGCCACGTGGACGTTGCCCTCGTCGTCGACCCGTCCGAAGGACGCGGAGTCGGTCGGGCGGTCCGCGTCGGGGACCTCAGGCTCAGCTGCCGGGGCAGGAGCCGGGGTCGCCGGTCCGGCGGCCACCGGGCGCGGGGGAGACGGGCGGACGCTGCCGGCCAGGGCCGCGGGGCTCGGTCGGGGCCCCGGCTTGGCGGGAGCGGGCGTTCCCGTGGTCGCTGCGGGGGTCTCGGTGGCGGCTTCGGCTGGCTGCACGGCCTCGACGGCCTCGACTGCCTTCACGGGCTCGACGGGCTCGACTGCCTCGACTGCCTTCACGGGCTCGACGGGCTCGGGGGCCTCAACAGCCTCGACGACCGCGGGGGCCTCGATCGCCTCGACGACCGCGGGGGTCTCGATCGCGGTCAGCACAGGCGCGGCCGCGATGGCCTCGACGGGAGCTGGGGCCTCCACCGCCGGCGTCGAAGCCGCGGCCTCGGGAGCGTCCACGGCTGGGGGTGCCTGCACGGGTTCCTCGGCTGGCAGCGCCTCGGCCGGGGCTGCTTCGACCTGTGCCGCGTCTGCCTCGGCTGGCGTTGCCTCGGCCGGCGCTGCTTCGACCTGTGCAGCTTCGACCTGATCGGCCTCGCTGGTCGTCTGTTCGATGCCCTCGGGGGCGTTGTTCTCACTCATGCTGGTGTTCACTCCTCAGCCGGCCGGCTTGTCGCTGGTCGTGGCCTTCGTGATGACGATGGGCTGTGCGGGCGATCCGTCGGTCGGGCTTGCGTTTCCTGCGGCGACCCCGGCCCCGGCTACCTTCTCGACGACGTCGAGGCCGGAGACCACTGTGCCCCAGATCGTGTAGCTCGCGGGCAGGGTCGTGTCCTTGTACACGATGAAGAACTGGCTGCCGCCGGTGCCAGGGCCGGCGTTGGCCATGGCGACGGTGCCCTTGGGGTAGTTCACGCCTGTGGCCGTAGGCAGGTTCTCGTCGGGCAGCTCATAGCCGGGGCCGCCGGTGCCGTCGTTGTTCGGGCTGCCGCACTGGAGCACGAAGATCCCGTCGGTGGTGAGGCGGAAGCAGTCGCTGTCGGTGTAGAAGCCCTGTGCGGCGAGGAACGACATGGACGCCGTGGTCTTGGGGGCCTTGTCCGAGGGCACCATCTCGATCGTGACGTCGCCGCAGTTGGTCGCGAGCGTCAACGTCGACACCGTGCCCGGGGGGCGGGCGTCAGCCGGGGCGGAGGCCCAGCTCTGCGTCTTCTTGGTCGGCGTGGGGGCCTTCGTGCAGCCCTTCACGCTCACCGACGGCGTGGCGCTCGGCGAGCCGGACGCCGACGGCTTCGTGCTGGGGGACGCCGACACGGACGGTGAGGCGGTCACGGACGGAGTTGCTGAGCCGTCGGCGACGTCGTCGCCGGACTTGTTCGTGAGCACCAGGGCGAGCACACCACCCATCACCACGACGAGCGCGGCCACCACGGCGATGATCTGGTTGCGGCGACGGTTCTTCTGCTGACGCTCCGTGCGGCGCTGCTGCTGCCGCTCGTACTTCGCCCGCGCGATGTCACGCTCACGCTTGTTGCTGCTCGACACGCCCTACGGCTCCCGTCACGTCCTGGCGGTCCACCGGCTCCGGTGCCCGCCGCGCACCTCGCGCCCTGGGAGTCTAGGCAGTCGATACGCGATCAGGGGCACGCGGGGCGGAAGGTAGGCTGCGCACGCCGGGCGTGTCGCCCCGGCGGCCCCGCCGCAGCCCGTGGCGCGACCAGGCAGCAGGAGGAGAACCGTGCTCGTCGTCGGCTTCCCTGCCGGGCCCTGGGGCACCAACTGCTGGGTGCTCGCTCCCGCGGCCGGCGAGCAGTGCGTGATCGTCGATCCGGGCAAGGACGCCGTCCCCGGCATCGAGGACGCCGTGCGCGAGCACGGCCTGTCGCCGGTCGCGGTCCTGCTCACGCACGGGCACATCGACCACGTGTGGTCGGTCGTGCCGGTGTGCGGTGCGAGGGGCATCCCGGCGTACATCCACCCCGACGACCGGGCGATGCTGTCGGACCCGCTGGCGGGCATCAGCCCCCAGACCGCGCAGATGCTGTCCACCATGACCGACGGAAAGCTCGCGGTGGGAGAGCCTGACGACGTCCGGCTGCTCGCCGACGGCACCGTGCTCGAGCTGGCAGGCCTCGACCTGGTCGTCGACCACGCCCCGGGGCACACGCGCGGATCGGTGATGTTCCGTCAGGCAGGGCCGACGGGCGTCCCTCCCATCCTGCTGTCCGGCGACGTCCTGTTCGAGGGCTCGATCGGACGCACCGACCTGCCGGGGGGTGACCACGGCGCCATGCTCCGGAGCCTCGCGGGCAAGGTGCTGCCGCTCGACGACGACACCGTCGTGCTCCCTGGCCACGGCTCGACCACCACGATCGGTGACGAGCGCACGTCCAACCCCTATCTCCAGGCTCTGGGCGACCAGAGCCCCGCGACAGCCGCTCCCGAACGGGGGCTCTAGGACCCCATGAGTCGCATCGCACCGCTGTCCGGCTTCCCCGAGTGGCTGCCTGCCGAGCGCGTCGTGGAGCAGCAGGTGCTCGACACCGTGCGTCGCGTGTTCGAGCTGCACGGCTTCGCCTCGATCGAGACGCGTGCGGTCGAGCCGCTCGAGCAGATGCTGCGCAAGGGGGAGATCGACAAGGAGGTCTACGTCCTGCGGCGCCTGCACGCGGACAGTGACGTAGCCGAGACCGACGCCCTTGCTTTGCACTTCGACCTCACAGTCCCGTTCGCGCGATACGTGCTGCAGAACTCTGGTCACCTCGAGTTCCCGTTCCGCCGCTACCAGATCCAGAAGGTGTGGCGCGGTGAGCGGCCGCAGGAGGGTCGCTTCCGCGAGTTCACGCAGGCAGACATCGACGTGATCGGCCGCGACACCCTGGCGTTCCACCACGAGGTCGAGGTCGCCCTCGTCATGGCCGAGGTGTTCCGGTCACTGCCGTGCCCGCCCGCCGTGATCCTGGTCAACAACCGCAAGCTGGCCGAGGGCTTCTTCCTCGGGGCCGGCGCTTCGGACGCGGCCGCCGCGCTGCGTGCGATCGACAAGCTCGACAAGATCGGGCCGGCCAAGGTCGCCGCCCTCCTCGAGTCCGACGCCGGGCTCTCGCCCGAGGGCGCGCAGAAGTGCCTCGCCCTGGCGCAGATCCGCAGCGCCGACATCTCCTTCGTCCAGCAGGTGCGCGACCTCGGGGTCGAGCACCCGCTGCTCGACGAGGGCCTCGGCGAGCTCGAGTCCGTGATCGCCGCGGCCTCTGCGCGCATGCCGGGCGCCGTGGTGGCCGACCTCAAGATCGCCCGCGGCCTCGACTACTACACGGGCACCGTCTACGAGACCCAGCTCGTCGGCTACGAGTCCTTCGGCTCGGTCTGCTCAGGTGGCAGGTACGACTCGCTTGCCAGCGATGGGCGCACGACCTACCCGGGTGTCGGGATCTCGCTGGGGGTCACGCGGCTGCTGTCGGTGCTCATCGGTCGCGGGCTCGTCACCGCGAGCCGGTCCGTGCCGACCGCGGTGCTCGTGGCAGTGTCGGACGACGCGGGCCGACAGGCCTCGGAGGACGTCGCGGCCGCACTGCGCGGTCGCGGTGTCAGCACCGAGGTCGCGCCGAGCGCGGCGAAGTTCGGCAAGCAGATCCGCCACGCCGACCGTCGTGGCATCCCGTTCGTCTGGTTCGTCGCCGACGACGGAACGCACTCGGTCAAGGACATCAGGTCGGGCGACCAGGTCGCCGCCGACCCCACCAGCTGGATGCCTCCGGCGGACGATCTTGTCCCCGTCGTGGCACTGGCGCACAACGAGGAGAGCACGTCGTGATCCGCACGCACACCGCCGGAAGCCTTCGCGCGGAGAACGTCGGTCAGACCGTCACGCTGGCCGGCTGGGTGGCCCGACGCCGCGATCACGGCGGCGTCGCCTTCCTCGACCTGCGCGACGCCTCGGGTGTCGTGCAGGTGGTCGTGCGCGACCCCGACGTCGCCCACCCTCTGCGCAACGAGTTCTGCGTCAAGGTCGTCGGCGTCGTCTCGGCCCGCCCCGAGGGCAACGCGAACCTCGACCTGCCCACCGGCGAGGTGGAGGTCGTCACGGCCGAGCTCGAGGTGCTCTCGACCGCTGCGCCGCTGCCCTTCCCCATCGACGAGCACGTCGAGGTCGGTGAGGAGGCACGACTGCGCCACCGCTACCTCGACCTCCGCCGTCCGGCGCCTGCCGCCGCCCTGCGGCTGCGCAGCCGCGTCAACCGCATCGCGCGCGACGTCCTGTACACGCACGACTTCATCGAGATCGAGACCCCGACCCTCACTCGCTCGACGCCTGAGGGCGCGCGCGACTTCCTCGTGCCCGCGCGCCTGCAGCCCGGCACGTGGTACGCCCTGCCGCAGAGTCCGCAGCTGTTCAAGCAGCTGCTCATGGTCGCCGGCATGGAGCGCTACTTCCAGATCGCGCGCTGCTACCGCGACGAGGACTTCCGGGCCGACCGTCAGCCTGAGTTCACCCAGCTCGACATCGAGATGAGCTTCGTCGAGCAAGACGACGTCATCGCCGTCGGCGAGGGTGTCATCTCGGCGATCTGGCGCGAGATCGGGCACGAGATCCCCACGCCGATCGCGCGCATGACCTACGCCGACTCGATGGCCCGCTTCGGCAACGACAAGCCCGACCTCCGCTTCGGCAACGAGCTCGTCGAGTGCACCGACTACTTCGCCGACACTCCGTTCCGTGTGTTCCAGGCGCCGTACGTCGGTGCGGTCGTGATGCCGGGTGGGGCATCCCAGCCTCGCAAGCAGCTCGACGCCTGGCAGGACTGGGCGAAGTCCCGCGGTGCCCGCGGCCTCGCCTATGTGCTCATCGGCGCCGACGGCGAGCTCGGCGGTCCGGTCGCCAAGAACCTGCGCGACGCCGAGCGCGCCGGGCTGGCCGAGCGCGTCGGTGCCGCCCCGGGTGACTGCGTCTTCTTCGCGGCCGGCGAGACGTCGCCGTCGCGTGCGCTGCTCGGTGCCGCCCGTCTCGAGATCGGCAAGCGCTGCGGTCTGATCGACGAGTCGGCCTGGGCGTTCGTGTGGATCGTCGACGCCCCCCTGTTCGAGCCGTCGTCCAAGGCCGTCGAGAGCGGCGACGTCGCTGTGGGCGGCGGCGCCTGGACCGCCGTGCACCACGCGTTCACCTCGCCCAAGCCCGAGTGGATCGACCGCTTCGAGGAGAGCCCGGGGGAGGCGCTCGCCTATGCGTACGACCTCGTGTGCAACGGCAACGAGATCGGTGGCGGCTCCATCCGTATTCACCGCAAGGACGTGCAGCAGCGCGTGTTCGCGATGATGGGCCTCGGGGCGGACGAGCAGCAGGAGAAGTTCGGCTTCCTGCTCGACGCGTTCGCGTTCGGTCCGCCTCCGCACGGCGGCATCGCGTTCGGCTGGGACCGCATCGTCGCTCTGCTCTCGGGCAGCGACTCGATCCGCGACGTGATCGCGTTCCCCAAGACCGGCGGCGGCCAGGACCCGCTCACCGGTGCTCCGGCAGCGATCAGCGACCAGCAGCGCGCCGAGGCCGGCGTCGACTTCGTGCCGGAGCCCGACGACGAGCCCGCCGAGAACTGATCACGTCCTGCCTCGTCAGGGTCCGGGCGCGACCAGTGCGCCGGACGTGCTGCCGCGCAGCCACGTGAAGCCGAGCGAGGCGTAGAGGCTGCGCGCGGCGTCGTTCTCGGCGTACATCCCGAGGCTCACCGCCGGTACGCCGGCAGCGAGAGCCTCGGCCGTCACCTCGGCGCACAGCAGCCGCGCGAGGCGACGTCCGCGCCGATCGGGATGGGTGGCCACGCTGTTGAGGTGATGGCTCCCGGAGCGCTGCCTCGTGACCGCGACCAGTGCGGCCAGTCCGCCCGTGTCCGGCAGACCGTGCTCAGGGTCCTCGATCGCGGCCCAGCGCACGACCCGTGGGTCGCCGGGGCGGATGGAGGCGGTGGGGGAGGACACTGCCAGCAGCGCGCCGATCCGCTCGTCGTCCCCCTCGAGGGTGGTCACGACCGCCGCATCGCCGTACGGCGTCGACTGCATCGGTGGGGCGACCTGCGTGCACCAGGCGTCCCACTCGTCGACGTCGGCGAGGACGAGGCCCGCGGGCAGGTGCTCCGCGCCGCCGCGGGGGACCGTGACGCCGCGCACGGGCTGATCGCGGGCCTGTGCCTGGTCGACGAGGGCCACCAGCAGGCGTACGGCGCTGCCCGCGTGCGCAGGGTCGAGCGGGTCGGCCGCGAACGCCGTCACCCAGCGCACGTCCCGCCAGGAGTGGTGGCTGACGAACGCCACCGCGCGACCTGGATCGGTCGCCGCGTCCTCGAGCGACCCTGGGTCGACGTCGAAGCGGATCCAGAGATCGCCCGGCAGGGCCTCGAGCAGGGAGGCGTGCAGAGCGGACTGACGGTCGTCGGGTGCGGGACTCACGCGCCCACCCAAGCAGACCGCGGCGCGGGGACGGCTTAGGGTTCCGGGGTGACCGCGAGCCTGTTCGACGACGGCGCGGCGCCGACCCGCGCCGGGGCGCCGCTCGCGGTGCGGATGCGTCCGCGCACGCTGGAGGAGCTCGTCGGCCAGAGGCACCTGCTCGAGCCGGGCAGCCCCCTGCGCCGGCTGGTGGCCGACCCCGTGGCGGGGCGTGCCGGCATCACCAGCGTGATCCTCTGGGGCCCTCCAGGCACGGGAAAGACCACGCTCGCCTCGCTGGTGAGCACCAGCACAGGACGCCGTTTCGTCGAGCTCTCGGCGGTGACCGCCGGCGTGAAGGACGTCCGCGAGGTCGTCGAGCGCGCCCGCGACGCCCTCGGCATGCAGGGCGACGGAACGGTCCTGTTCGTCGACGAGGTCCACCGGTTCTCCAAGACCCAGCAGGACGCACTGCTCCCTGCGGTCGAGAACGGCTGGGTCACCCTCGTCGCGGCCACCACCGAGAACCCCTCGTTCTCCGTGATCTCGCCGCTGCTCTCGCGCTCCCTCGTCCTGACCCTCGCACCGCTCACCGACGACGACCTGCGCTCGCTCCTGCACCGCGCGGTGACCGACCCGCGCGGCCTCGACGGAACGATCGAGCTCTCGGCCGAGGCCGAGGACCACCTGCTTCGGGTCGCGGGCGGCGATGCCCGGCGGGCGCTCACGAGCCTGGAGGCCGCGGCCGGAGCCGCCCTCGACGCCGGCACCCACGTGGTCGACCTCTCGGCGGTCGAGCGGGCAGTGGCGCACGCGGCTCCGCGCTACGACCGCGACGGAGACCAGCACTACGACGTCATCAGCGCCTTCATCAAGAGCTGTCGCGGGTCCGACGTCGACGCCGCCCTGCACTACCTCGCCCGTATGCTCGAGGCGGGTGAGGATCCGCGCTTCATCGCGCGCAGGCTGATCATCCTGGCGAGCGAGGACGTCGGCCTGGCCGACCCGACCGCCCTGCAGACCGCGGTAGCCGCAGCGCAGGCCGTCCAGCTCATCGGCCTGCCGGAAGGACGCCTCACCCTCGCCCAGGCGACGATCGCGATCGCCCTCGCGCCGAAGTCGAACGCAGTGACTCTCGCGATCGGTGAGGCGGAAGGCGACGTACGCCGGGGCCTCATCGGCCAGGTACCGGCGCATCTTCGCGACAGCCACTATGCGCGCGCCTCCGATCTCGGCCACGGGGTCGGCTACGTCTACCCCCACGACGTCCCGGGTGGCGTGGCACCTCAGCAGTACGCCCCCGACGAGACCCTGACCAGGCGCTACTACGCCCCCACGCGGTACGGCGCGGAGTCGAGGTACGCCGATGTGCTGGACAGGCTGCGGGTCGCGCTCGGTCGTGAGAGCGCCACGGCCTCGAACTCCGACGGGTCGCAGCAGGCACCGCCGGTAGGGTCGGACGACGGGCCGAGTGACGGTTCTGCCAGCAACGGGAAGGGGTGAGCGGGCGATGCGTCGTCTGT
>JBBQAY010000009.1:0-68418 GCA_038316965.1 Candidatus Nanopelagicales bacterium | reverse complement strand
GCTGTGGCGGCAGGCTGTGCAGGTGGCGACGTCGCTCGGGCTCGACGTCGTGGACGACTGACGGGGGAGAGCATGGGCCAGTGGACCGGGTCGATGGACAGCGGCGCGATCGGCGTACCGAAGAAGGTCGGGCCGCTGGAGGCGTTCACGCGTGCGCTCCGTGGCGCCTTCCAGACCAAGGGGCGAGCCAGCCGGTGGGAGTACTGGTGGTTCCAGCCCTGGCTCGTCGTGTTCCTGCTCGCGGCGCTCGCGCTCGATGGTTGGCGGGAGCTGGGCGGGTGGGTGTTCCTGCTCGCGCTGCTGGTGTCGCTGCCGCCGTCGATCTCGGTGTGCGTCCGCCGCCTCCACGACGGCAGCTACTCCGGGGCGTTCTACTTCGTGCAGTTCCTGCCGTTCATCGGCGGCATCTGGCTGCTGGTGCTGCTGGTGCAGCCGTCCAAGCGACTCGCGAACGAGTACGGCCCCGGCCCGGACGACGTCCTGCTGCACTGACGCGGGGTCAGGCCTCCAGCTCGAGGAGCGTGTGGCGGCGGCGCCACGACCAGCGCAGCAGGCTGATGCTGAGGACGAACGTCGCTGTCACGATGACGGCTTCGATCGCTCCGCCGGCACCGCTGGTGAAGATGCTGTGCTCGACGTCGTACAGCACGTCCATGCAGCCGAGGTAGATCCCCGCACCGCCGCCGACCAGCAGCCAGAACAGCGCTGCCGGACGTCGCCGGAGCACTGCCAAGAAGCCGCCGACGATGAGCACGAGCAGCCACAGGTCGGCGAGCGGGAATGCCTGCTCGAACTCGTAGTAGGCCTCGGTCGTGTCGCTGGCCACGACGTCGCGCACAGTGATCCAGAGCGTCCAGTAGGCGAGGTCGAGCGCCGCCCCGATGACGAGCCCGACGAGCACGAGGGTGCGGGCGGTCCCGTCGATCGGCGCACGGCCCGGGGCGTACGTCGGCGCAGCGGCAGAAGTCATGCCCAGGAGTATCGCGACCGCTGGCCGTGCCCGGCGCACAGACGCGCCTGTGACCCGAGCGCCGGGTTGTGGCGTCGGGTCGAGGCGGTGGTGTCGGTCAGGCGGCGGCGTGTCGACCGGGATCAACCGGTGGTGGTGATCCGGGTGGTTCGGGTGGTTGTCCTCGTCGGAGTCGTTCGGCGAGGTGGGCGCCGTCTCGCCCGACGTAGCCGTGCTTCGGTGGGTGGAATCGCCAGCGGTCGGGGTGGCCGGGGTCGAGGGTGTGGTCGGGGTGGATGGTCCAGCGCAGCTCGTGGACGAGGGCGTGGTGCCGCTGGCACAGGAGCACGAGGTTCGACAGGCAGGTCGCGCCGCCCTGGGACCATTCCCGGACGTGGTGGGCGCGGCAGCGCGAGGGGTCGACGCGGCAGCCGGGGAAACGGCAGTGCCGGTCGCGGACGGTCAGGGCTGCGCGTTGGTCGCGGGTGGCGAAGCGGTGGCGGCGGGCGACGCAGTGCACGTGCGCGCACTGCCCGGTCAGGTCGTGCTGGTCGCCGGCTCGGTCACGTGCTGCGCCGCCGTGGTCGTGGCTGCTGTCGTGGTGGTCGTGGTCGTCGCCGAGGAGGTCGGCGGGGTGCACCCAGGCGGCGGCTTCGCGGACGCGGCGGTCGGAGCGGGCGATCTGGCCGAGGCTGGAACGGTCGGCGACCAGGCCGTGGATGTGGATCTCGGTGACCTCCGCCTCGCACAGTGCCCGCTCGAGGGTCTCCGCGGGGACGGGGACGCCCTCGCGGCCGGGGACGAGGATCTCCGCGGGGCCGCCGACTGCGTGGATGTCGGCCGATCCCAGGAAGGTCACGTTGACCGGGGAGCCCCCGCGGGTGCCGGCCTGGCCGAGCATCTCCTCGATCAGCTCGGCGAACGCCTCCGCCAGTAGCTGCGGCCGCTCCAGGGTGGCGCGGCGGGTGTCGTCGTCGCCGGTCGGCCGCAGGTGCTCGGGCAGCGACCCGGTGCGGAACCACTCGTCGACCTTCGCCTCGAGCAGGGTGACCAGCTGAGCCCCGGTCCAGGCATCCAGGACCATGCTCACGACCGCGGTCTCCCCGATGGTGCCGACCTTCACGTGGCGGCGCTCCAACGCCTCCAACGCCCGACGCGCAGCGGACTCGGGATCGAGACGGAAGATCAGCGCCGCGGCGGTCTTCTCCACCTCGGTCGTGGTGGCGGTCTCGCACACCCCGACCATGATCGCCTCGCCCTTCGCGCGGGCGTCGTCGCGGGCCGAGCCACGCAGGTCCGAGGTGGCGGAGGTGATGCCCTCGCACGCCGCCCGCGCCGCATCAGGGCTGATCCGCCCAGCCAGGACCCCGAGACCGATCAGCGGGTACCGCTCCATCCCGCTGCCCAGCCTGGACACCCGCGACCCCTGCGCCGAGGACACGCCCACGCCGTCGGCGAGCAGGCCCTTGACCGAGAAGTAGCCCTCCTGGCGCAGCTCGCCGGACCGGTGCGAGACAAGGCCGACCGTCGCCTGCGCGGCCTCGGCCACACCTGCGGCGCGGTTCAACGCGCGCACCAGCGCGACCTGCGAGGCGCCGTCCAGATCACGATGCGCACCGCCCTGCACCAGCTCACCGATCCGCGAACCGACCGCCTCGAACAACGACGTGAGCTCACCCAGCGACGCACCCGACAGGTCGCAGACCTGGGGTGTCGCGGGGGTGCTGGACATACCGTCATCGTACACGTGTATGAATCTAGACGCAACCCCCGACAACGCCGAAACCTGGACAATCGCAACGACTTCCAGCGATCCGACATCCATACCCTGTGGATAGCCGTCGGTCGGATTCGTGGCGCCACAGGCGATCACTAACGTCGGTCCGCGCACTGGCGGTCGAAACGCGCTGTATACGACGCGATCAGACCCCCAGTGGCCCGCGCCGCGTGATTCCGATGTGGCCGGGTTCTCTGCGGGGGCGGGGAGATGCCAGCCGGCCCGTTGCTCCCGTCCCGGAGGGGATGCTGCGCTGTCGACCTCGGTGAGCTGTGGAACACTCGCGGCGTCAACGGTCGGGGCGTCGAGAGGGGCAGCTCGTGCGGGTGCTCGCCCTCGACCAGGGGACGTCCGGAACCAAGGCCCTCGTCGTGCAGGACGGCGTCGTCGTCGCATCGGCCGAGGTCGCGGTGCGGCCGAACTACCTTCCGGACGGACGGGTCGAGCAGGATCCGGCCGCCCTCCTCGCGTCGGTGCTCGAGGCCGGCAACCGTGCGGTGACGGAGGTCGGCGGCAGCATCGACGCCGTGGCGTTGGCGAACCAGGGCGAGACCGTTCTCGCGTGGGACCCGGTCGGCGGTGACCCTCTGACGGTTGCGCTCGTGTGGCAGGACGGCCGTGCCGAGAGTGTGTGCGCGCGGCTCCGCGACCAGTCCGACGCGATCGCCGCGGCCACCGGGCTGGTGCTCGACCCGTACTTCTCGGCGCCGAAGATGGCGTGGATCCGCGAGCACCTCACTCGTGAGGGCGTCGTCACGACGACCGACTCCTGGCTGCTGCACCGGCTCACGGGGGAGTACGTCACCGACGTGACGACTGCGAGCCGCTCTCTCGTCCTCGACCTCGACGCCGTCACGTGGTCGCCTGAGCTGCTCGAGCTCTTCGGACTCGAGGGCGAGCGGATGCCGCGGCTCGTGGCGTGCGACGAGGTCGTCGGGACGACGACCGCGTTCGGCCCCGAGATCCCTGTGGTCGGCCTCATGGTCGACCAGCAGGCGGCGCTGCTCGCCCAGGACTGTCGCGACCTCGGCGAGACCAAGTGCACGTACGGCACGGGCGCGTTCCTGCTGACAGCGACCGGCGCCACCGCACCCCGATCGCACGCGGGCCTGACCACGTCGGTCGCGGCACGGCTGCGCGGTGAGACGACGTACTGCCTCGACGGTCAGGTCTACACGGCGGCGTCCGCGATCCGCTGGCTCGTCGACGTCGGCGTGCTCGACCGCGTGGACGCCGTCGATGCCGCCACTGCCGACGCGCGCGACGACGCCGTGCTCTTCGTCCCTGCGCTCGCAGGCCTGGCGGCACCGTGGTGGCGATCGGATGCGACGGCGTCGTTCTCCGGCATCACCCTCGGCACCTCGCGCGCCGACCTCGTAGCCAGTGTGCTGCGCGGAGTCGCGGCCCAGGTCGTCGACCTGCTGGGAGTCGTCGAGGGCGACGTCGGCCACGCCGTTCCTCGCCTGCGCGTCGACGGCGGGCTCACGCGATCGCGGTTCCTGATGCAGGCGCAGGCCGACCTCGCGCAGGTTCCGGTCGACGTGTACCCCAGCGCCGACGCGACCGCGCTCGGCGTCGCGGCTGCGGCGCGCATCGGGCTGGACCCCGCGGCCGCGATCACCGAGGTCGTCGGCGGCTGGGAGCCGGCGCAGACCTACGAGCCGCAGTGGTCGGCCGACCGTGCCCGCGACCACCTCGCCCGGTGGCGGCACGCCGTCGACGCCGGTCTCGCGCCGGACCCCCGATGACCGCACCACTCGAGGTCGATGTCGCCGTCGTCGGTGCAGGCATCGTCGGCTGCGCGGTCGCGCGCGAGCTGGCTGGTCACGACATCACGGTCGCGCTCGTCGAGGCCAGGCGCGACATCGGCGACGTCACGAGCAAGGCCAACACCGCCATCCTGCACACCGGCTTCGATGCCACGCCCGGGTCGCTCGAGAGCAGGCTCGTGAGCCGCGGCTATGCGCTGCTCTCGGCGTACGCCGGCCGCGCGGGCGTACCGGTGGAGCGCGTCGGTGCACTGCTCGTCGCATGGACGGACGAGGAGCTCGCCGCACTGCCGAATCTGCTGGCGAAGGCCCGCGACAACGGCTACCAGCACGGTGAGATCGTCGACGCCGACGAGGTCTACCGCCGCGTGCCGGCCCTCGGCCCCGGAGCACTCGGCGGCCTCGCCGTCCCGGACGAGTCGATCATCTGCTCCTGGACCGCTGCCCTCGCCTACGCCACCGAGGCTGTGCACCGCGGCGTGCAACTCCTTCTCAACCACAGGGTTTCGGCCGTCGAGGTCGGCGTCGACCGCACGGTGCTGCGCACCGACCGCGGCGACATCAGTACGCGCTGGGTCGTCAACGCGGCAGGCCACGGGGCCGACCACCTCGATCGGCTCCTCGGCCACGACCGGTTCACCGTCGTACCGCGTCGCGGAGAGCTGATCGTGTTCGACAAGCTCGCGCGCCCGCTCGCACCCTGCATCGTGCTTCCCGTGCCGTCCTCGCGCGGCAAGGGCGTTCTCATCAGCCCGACCGTCTACGGCAACGTCATGCTCGGCCCCACGGCCGAAGACCTCGACGACCGCGCCGACACGTCCACGAGCGAGGCGGGCATCGCCTCGCTGCTCGAGAAGGGCCGCGCGCTCATGCCGGTCCTTCTCGAGGAGGAGGTCACCACGACGTACGCCGGCCTGCGCGCCGCCACCGAGCACAGCGACTACGTCGTCGACCTCGACGCCGACCAGCGCTACGTCGTCCTCGGTGGCATCCGATCGACAGGGCTCACGGCGTCGATGGCCCTCGCCGAGCATGTGGTCGGACTCCTCCGCGAGGCAGGCGAGCCGTTGGCCGCACGCACCGAACTGCCACCCACGCCGCGCATGCCGAACGTCGGCGAGGCGTTCCCGCGCCCGTACGCCGACGGCGAGCGCATCGCCGCCGACCCGGAGTACGGCCGCGTCGTGTGCTTCTGCGAGCGGGTCACGCGCGGCGAGATGCGCGACGCGTTCGCCAGCACGATCCCGCCGAGCGACGTCGACGGGCTCCGTCGCCGTACCCGTGCGCTCATGGGCCGGTGCCAAGGGTTCTACTGCGGGGCCGAGGTCACGCGTCTCCTCGACGACCATGTGCGGGGCACCTCGTGACGACCGAGCTGCACACCGACGTCGTCGTCGTCGGCGCGGGCCCGTCGGGCCTGTCGGCCGCGGCCGCGCTCTCGCCCGCGTGCCGGGTCCTCGTGCTCGATCGCGAGGTCGAGGCCGGCGGAATCCCGCGTCACAGCGACCACACGGGGTACGGCGTACGCGACCTGCGCACGGTCACCACCGGGCCGCGATACGCCCGACGTCTCGTCGAGGCCGCACGGACGGCCGGTGCCGAGGTCCGCACCGAGGCGATGGTGACCGGATGGGCGGGGCAGCGCACGCTCGACGTGACGACGCCGTCGGGCCGCATCCGCATCACCGCCGACGCTGTCGTGCTCGCGACCGGTGCTCGCGAGCGGCCGCGCGCTGCGCGCCACGTGGCGGGTGACCGACCGGCCGGGGTGCTCACGACAGGGCTGCTGCAGAACCTCGTCCACCTGCAGCATCGTTCGCCAGGCACGCGAGCCGTCGTGGTCGGGTCGGAGCTCGTGAGCTGGTCCGCCGTCCTCACCCTCCGCGAGGCCGGCGCCAGCACGGTGCTCATGACCACCGAGCGCGCCCATGGCGAGTCGTATGCCGCTCTGCGCGTGCCGGCCTCCGTGGGCCTGCGTGTGCCGGTCGTGACCCGTACTCGCCTGGTGCGCGTGATCGGTCGCGACCGCGTCGAGGGCGTCGAGATCCAAGACCTCGTCACGGGCCTGCGCCGCCGCGTGCCGTGCGACGTGGTCGTGTTCACTGGCGACTGGATCCCCGACCACGAGCTCGCGCGGCTCGGCGGGGTCGAGATCGACCGGGGCACCCGCGGCCCCCAGGTCGACGCGCGGCTGCGCACGTCACAGCCGGGGGTGTTCGCGATCGGCAACCTCGTGCACCCGGTCGACACCGCCGACGTCGCAGCCCTCGACGGCAGGCACGTCGCCGACTCCGTCCGCCGATGGTTCGACGGCGGCGCGGCCTCGGTCGCTGCGCCCGGCGTCCCCCTCGTGGCCGACCCGCCGTTCACCTGGGTCGCGCCCAATCTCGTGCGCCCCGGCGACGGCGTGCCCGCTCGGCGTCGGATCCTGCTCTGGACCGACGAGCGGCGGCTCACCCCGCGCATCGCCGTGCATCAGGGCGGCCGTGAGATCGCCCGGCGCACGCTGCCCTGGCCAGCGGTCCCCGGTCGCGTGCTGCGGGTGCCCTCGTCGGTGCTCGACGGCGTCCGGGCAGACGCCGGCGAGGTGCGGCTCCGCCTCGTCTGAGTCATCGGCGCAGGTCAGAGGCCTGCGCTGCACCGGGCAGAAGGTGAGCCAAGCCTTGGATGAACGTTGGACGATCGTCGGCGGCTTCTCGGACGACCCCCCCGTAGCGTCGTTCACGTCAGGGGACCACCGAAGAAGTGAAGGGCTCGACATCATGAGGAACATCAAGATCGCAGCAGTCATGGCCACGGCCGTCGTGCTCGTGGGTGGAACCGCCGCAGCCGCGGCGACCCTGCCGACGCGAGGCACCGACTCCGTCCAGGACCAGCTCGAGAGCGCGACGCCGAGCCAGTCCCCGTCCCTCGAGGACAGCCCGTCCGATGACGCCAGCCCGTCGGTGGACGACAGCGTCTCGTCCGACTCGACCGCGACCGAGTCCACGTCGGACGACGCGACCGACGACAGCACGACGTCGGCCGACCCCACCGCCAGCGCCACCCACGACGTCGGTGACGACCACGGCGACGACTCGCGTGGCGACGACGACGCCGACGAGTCCGACGACCACGACTCCGACTCGGACAACTCCGGCAGCGGCTCGGCGAACTCCGGCCACGGCAGCGACGACCAGGGCGACGACGACCAGGGCGACGACAGCTCGGGCCACGACTCGGACGACGACGGCACCGCCGACCAGGGTCACGGCGACAACTAGTCCCATCGCGGGCACGCCCGCAGCACTCTCCCGCTCGCACGACGAGGGCCCGGCCATGGCCGGGCCCTCGTCGATTTCCTGTGTCCGACCTCAACCCGGTGCGCCGCAGTGATGCCCGCCCTACGGTGGACCTCGAAGCAGGGAGGACGTCGGTGGACTTCAACGACGACGCGCAGCTCGACACCTCGCAGATCCAGGATCGCCGTGGCCGTTCCTCGTCCTCGAGTGGCGGGTCGGGCGGTGCGGGTGCGGCCATGGCCGGAGGGGCGGCGTACAAGCTCTTCGGCGGCGGCATCACCGGGCTCATCGCCATGGGCGTGGTGATCTTCCTGCTCAGCGGCGGCTTCGGCTCGGACGGGTCACCGGAGGCCGCGCAGGGCGGCACGTCGGGTCAGGACCTCGCCGCCACCTGCCGCTCCGGAGCCGACGCCGACACGATCCCGGAGTGCCGCATCGTCGCCGCCGTGAACAGCGTGCAGGCCTACTGGGGAACGGCGCTCGGCGGGAAGACGCCGTACCGCAAGGCCGACACCGTCTTCTTCACCGGCAGCGTCGACACAGGCTGCGGGCCGGCGACGTCCGAGGTCGGTCCCTTCTACTGCCCGACCGACGAGACGGTCTACCTCGACCTCGGATTCTTCGACCAGCTGCGGCGGGACTTCGGTGCCCAGGGCGGCGTCTTCGCCGAGTCGTACGTGATCGCACACGAGTACGGCCACCACGTGCAGCACATCACCGGCTACGACACCCTGGTCGGCCGTGACCGGCAGGGGGCCACCAGCGGTGCCGTACGGCTCGAGCTCCAGGCCGACTGCTTCGCCGGTGTCTGGGCTCGCAACGCCGTCCGTACAGGCTTCGTCGACTCGCTCACCCAGGCCGACATCGCGGACGGCCTCGACGCCGCCAGTGTCATCGGCGACGACCGCATCCAGCAGCGCAGCGCAGGCCGGGTGATCCCCGAGCAGTTCACCCACGGCACCTCGGCCCAGCGGCAGCGATGGCTGCGCACGGGCTACACCACCGGTGACGCCCGCCGCTGCGACACCTTCTCCGCCACCACCCTGTGACGACGCGGCTCGTGACTGAGGGCAGCCTTACCTGCTTGCACTGAGCACGACGGATCGCCCGTTCAGCGCAGTTCGGTGACCGGTCATCGGTGACGTTCGGTGACCTTGGACAGATCTTGGACAAGCCAGACCGATTCTTGGACCAAGCCGGGGGGATCTCCGCCCCGGCATTGCCGATGCTTGACCCACGGCAACGAGGAGGACGACATGCGACCTACGCAAAGAATGATCGCCACAGCCGTGGCAGCCACGGGGGTTCTTGCCACCGGCGGAGTCGCCGTTGCAACCGGGCTCACCGCAGCGCTCACGACGGCGTCATCGGCGTCCGCCACCACACCCGAGTCCGCTCCGGCACTCTCCGACGCCAGCATCGCGCTGCTCGAGGACGAGCTGGCCACGCTGCGGGCCAACAGCAAGGCGCTCGGCAACGACGTGTCGGCCGCCGCCAAGGCACTCGAGCACGCCAAGGCCGTCAAGCTCGCCGCGGCCAAGGCCGCAGCGCAGGCAGCCGCCCGCGTCGCTGCCCGCCCGCGGGCCGAGGGTCAGCAGCAGACCGCGACGACCTCACGTCCGCAGAAGCACACCGCCGCCCAGGCCCCAGCCCCGAAGCCGACGTCGCACACCACGACGGAAGCCAGCGGGGGCACCGGTGACGACGACGACGAGAACGAGGGTGAGAGCGATGACTGACCGCGGAACTCGGGCGCGCTGGACCGCCGCGGCGCTCGTCGCCCCGGCCGCAGCCGCCGTCTTCACCGGCACCACCGTCTGGGCTGCTGAGAACCAGCCCGCCACGGCCAAGGCGTCGACCCCCGTCGCGGCGGCTCCTGGCGCACCGACCGTCGACCCCGTCGTCACCCAGCTCCGCAAGGACGTCTGGACGGCGCGCAAGCAGGTCGCGGCCCTGACCAAGCAGGTCAAGGCGCTCAAGAAGCAGGCTGCGGCCATCGCCTCCGGCGGGAGCAGCAGCGGCACCAGCACGCGCACCTACACGAGCACGGGCACCACCCGCTCGTCCTCCTCGTCGAACTCGAAGGCGACAACGCAGAAGCAGTCGACCTCCGTGGTCAAGGCCGCTCCGAAGCCGGCTCCCAAGCCCGCGACGCCTCCGCCGCCGACCAGCACCACCACCGGCGCGTCAGGCTGATGCCTGTGGACCTCCGCCCCGACCGTTCAGACCTGCAGCACTCTTTCCGTTCGATGGCCTCGGACGTCCGCTTCTGGGTCGTGAACCCGGGAGCCGACGCCGAAGCCGCGGTCGCGAAGGCGCAGGCCACGGTCGAGGCGGTGGCCTCCACCTGCACGCGGTTCGACCCGACGAGCGACCTCATGCAGGCCAACGCTGCCGGCACCCAGTGGCATCAGGTAGCGCCTGAGTGCTTCGAGGCACTCGTGCTCGCGGCCGAGGCGCACCGGCTCACCGACGGTCTGTTCGACCCGCGCGTGCTGACCGTGCTCCGGTCGATGGGGTACGACCGCTCTCTGCCCTTCGCCGAGCGCACCCTCACGATGCCCGACCACACGCCGCCGAAGGCACGTCGACGGTGGCAGCGCATCCGCCCGTGGAAGCCCGACTTCGACGAGGCACGGTCCTCCGTGCGCGTCGGCGGCGAGCCGATCGACCTCGGGGGCATCGGCAAGGGCCTCGCCGTCACCTGGGCGTCGGAGATCCTTGCCGGCAGCGGTGACGCAGTCCTCACCGAGGCAGGGGGAGACCTCATGGCTCTGGGCGGCGGCCCGGAAGGCACCGGCTGGATGGTCGATGTCGAGAACCCGTTCGGCGGGCAGGCGGCAGCCGTGCTGCGCGTCGTCGACCGTGGTGTGGCGACGTCCTCCACCCGCATCCGCTCGTGGACCGTCGGCGAGCGTCAGGTGCACCACCTCATCGATCCCCGCACGCGCATGCCCGCCGAGTCCGACCTCGCGTCGGTCACGGTCGTCGGCTCCGACCCCGGCATCGCCGAGGTCTGGAGCAAGTCCCTGTTCGTGCTCGGCCGCGGTTCGATCCGCTCCTACGCCGACGAGCACGGTCTCGCAGCACTCTGGATCGACACCAGCGGCCACGTCGGTGTCAGCCGAGAGATGCGCCCCTACATCGCCTGGCAGGTGTCCCGTGTCTCGTGAACGTGTCGACAGCGTCGACCGTCAGACCCACATCGATGCACGTGCGATCACGATGCGCACCGGGCTCGTCCTGCTCGTCACCGTGAGCGCGGTGGCCACGAGCTGGTTCGTCGGCCTCGCCGTGCAGCGGGTGGCCGGCGACAAGATGGCTCCCTGGATCCTCGGTCGATCGGCGGGGATCACGTCGTACCTGCTGCTCGTCGGCCTGGTGCTGTTCGGCCTCGTGCTCTCGCACCCGGCACGGGCACGGATCAGCTGGCCGAGCGCGGCGACGCGCATCCGCGCCCACGTGAGCCTGTCGGTGTTCACCCTCGTGTTCACCGTGCTCCACATCGTCGTGCTCGCGACCGACAAGTACGCCGGTGTCGGCTGGTGGGGCGTGTTCGTCCCCATGGGCTCGACCTACCGCCCGATGCCGGTGACCCTCGGTGTGATCGGGCTGTACGCCGGCTTCGCCGCGGGCCTCACCGCCGCGCTCGCCGGTCGACTCGCGCGCCGCGTGTGGTGGCCCGTGCACAAGGTGGCGATCGTGTCGCTCGTGCTCGTGTGGCTGCACGGCGTCCTCGCGGGCATCGACACTCCGGCGCTGCTCACCCTCTACGTCGTCACCGGCGGCATCGTGGTCGCGATGGCCGTCAGCCGTTACACCAGTGACCGGCCGCGCGACGAGGTCGAGGCTCTCGCCTCCGTCCGCGCGTCGGAGCTCACGGGCCGCAGTGCGGCCCCGTCGTCGGCGCACGTCGTGCCGAGCGAGAGCGACCCCCGCGACCGGAGGCTCGGATGAGCCACCACCTGCACCTCGCAGAGGGCACCGCGGCCACCAGGCGTGGCCTGCGCATGCTCGACGACGCGGCAGTGCTCGGACTGCACGGCACCGAGTCTCTGACCGGTGTCGCGCGCCACGACCTCGCGGCCCACCGCGCGGCCTTCGGCCCCCGTCTCTCGCACCTGGGTCACCTGGGCGAGGACCTCCTCGCCGCCATGGAGACGGTGCACCTCACCGGCCGCGGTGGCGGCCACTTCCCGGCCGCAGCCAAGTGGCGCTCGGTGCTGGCCCACGGCCCGGGCGGCACCGTCGTCGCCAACGGTGCCGAGGGTGAGCCGGGCTGCGCCAAGGACGCCGTCCTGCTCCAGGTCCGTCCGCACCTGGTGCTCGACGGCCTCGTCGCGGCAGTCGAGGTTCTCGGCGCTGCCGAGGCCGTCGTCTGGATCCACGACGGCGCCTGGCAGACCGCCCGCTCGATCACGCGCGCCCTTGCCGAGCGCGTCGCCGCAGGCGAGGCAGACCCGCCCATCCGGGTGATCGCAGCCCCCGACCGCTACCTGTCGGGCGAGGCCACGGGAATCATCCGCACCATCGAGGGCGGGCCCACGCTGCCGCGCTGGGTGGCGGATCCCGCGCGACCCTGGTCCGAGGGCCAGCGCTCCGTCCTCGTCAACAACGCCGAGACCATGGCCCGGGCGGGGCTCATCTCCCACGTCGGCGTCGACGGCTACGCGCCGACGAGCCTGCTCACCGTCATCAACGACACGTACCGCGCCGTCGTCGAGGTCGGCCCCGAGGAGACCTTCGGCGACGTCGTCACGAACACCTGGCGCTCGCCGGACGGCCGCCCACCCCAGGCCGTGCTGCTCGGCGGCTACGGCGGCTCGTGGGTGCCGTGGGAACGGATCGCGCACCTGCCCGTCGACAACACAGCCTTGCGCGAGCACGGCCTGTCGGTCGGCGCGGGGCTCGTCGGCCCGCTTCCCGCTGACGCGTGCGGCATCGAGGAGTCGGCGCGGCTCCTGCGCTACCTCGCGGACCAGTCGGCGCGTCAGTGCGGGCCGTGCCTGTTCGGCCTGGCCGCGACCTCGACCCTCGTCGACGACCTGACCGCCGGCAAGCTCTCGCGATCGGGTCGAGCGACTCTCGACAAGTACGTCGGCGAGATCTCGGGCCGCGGTGCCTGCAGGCACCCCGACGGCGCGCTGCGCATGCTGGTGTCAGGGCTGCACGTCTTCTCCGAGGACGTCCACGTGCACCGCAAGGGCCGCACCTGCAATGCGCCCAACCACTCGATCATGCCGTTGCCGGAGGAGGGGTCATGAGCCGCGTCTCACCCCTGCGCGCCGCTCGACCGCAGTCCGACCCGGCGCACCCGCACCTGCGGCTCGACCCGTCGGTCTGCGACGGGGTCGGCATCTGTTCCCACCTTGCTCCCGACCTGGTTGCTGTCGACACCTGGGGCTACCCGATCGTGTCGGGCGACCCGCTCAGCTCGAAGTCGCTGCAACGACAGGCGGATGCGGCCGCGCGAGCCTGCCCGCGCAAGGCACTGCACGTGCAGTAGCGCGTCGCGTCAGACGTACGGGCAGTGGCGGCAACCGTTGTCGCAGCAGCGCCCGCGCTCGAGCAGGTGCACGGCTGAGAACACCCACCAGCCCGACGGCGGGTCGACGTAGCCGTCCTCGTCGTGGGCGAGGGCCGCGTCGTGAGCGGCCAGGATCTCGGCGCGCAACCGGTGCGTGGTCGCCAGCCTGGTCGGATGCGGCTGCGACAGAGGCCGACCACCCGGCCCCACGACGTCGGACGCACTCATGCCGTGAGCGTCGCACGGACGCGCCCGCCGCGCCCCTCGGCGCTCATCCGGTCACGATCCGGAAGTCTGCGTGCTCCGCCGTGAGATCCGCACCATGCCAGGCGTTCTCACGTGTGCGCCAACGATCCATGTGCTGGGCGACCCGTGCGCCGTCCCGCTCCGCGACCCGGAGCGCGCGCAGGGCGGGGTCGGCATCGACCCACACCGTGGCGCAGGCGTCGGCGCGCAACGCGGCCCCGCCGAGACCCACACCTTCGAGCACGACCACGGGCGCGGGAGCCACGACCCGGCGCTCGCCCCAGCAGTCCAGGGCCCAGTCCCACACCGGGTGGGCGCCGTCGAGCCCTCGCGACCACGGTTCTAGCAACCAGCCGCGGAGCCGCTCCGCCAGAGCGGCGAACGCGCGAACCGGGTCTGGCTCGTCCGCGACGACGTCCCAGCCCTCGTACACCTCGTCTCCGTGCACGACGGGGACGGCGCCGAAGGTGGGGGCGAGCAGGAGGGAGAGCTCGTCGGCCACGGTGGTCTTGCCCGCGCCGGACGGCCCGTCGATGCAGAGCAGGCGCACTGCGCCGATCGACGGCGATGCGGCGCCGACACGTGCCGCGATCGCAGTCACGTCGGGGGAGACGCTCACGCCAGCGTGTAGCGGGTGCCGGTGATGGTGAAGTGGTAGATCGGCACGTAGGCGGTACGGGCTGCCGCCCAGTTGAACAGCGACCACCGGAGACGCCCGCCCGCTGTTGCCGCAGCGGGGGTGACGAGGTCGGGCGTTCGGCAGTCGAGCGTTCCCGAGGCCACGCTCACCTCTGCCCTCGACTCGTCCACCAGGGCCGAGAACCACCCCGCGTACTTCGTGGTCGACGCCATGTATCCGGTGGCCAGGACGTTGGTGCCGACAGGTGACCGGCGCAGGCAGGTCGAGACCTTGACGCCTGCGTAGCCCTTGGCCGCGACAGTGGTCGGCAGCGACGAGCTGAGGGCGAGCACGTCGTACGGCGACCCCGCCTGGCCCAAGCCGCCACGCACGAGCAGCTCGGCGCTCGAGCGGCCCTCGTAGGTGCGCGGCCTCAGCAGGACGCTGCCCCGTACCGCGGTGATCACGACGTCGTCCGGCGTCACGGTCTTGGTGAAGCGCACGGCCTTGAGGCGCTTGGCCGACACGACGACCGGGATGGCGCCGGGGTGTGCGGCGGAGCCCACCACCTTCGCGGTGCTGCCGTTGGCGCCGGTGACCGAGACCCGCAGCCAGTACGTGCCCGCGGGCAGCGTGCCGCCGGAAGGTTGACGGGTGCCGGCCCAGGCCTTCGTCGTGCGCGTCTGGCGCGGGCTCGTGTAGCGCCAGAAGGTCTTCGTGCCCGTGGCGTTGGTGATGCTCAGCTTCGTGGTGGCAGGCACCGCGGTGGTCACGCTGAAGGTCACGGTGTCGAGGAAGCCGTCGCGTACCGGGTAGACGGCCGGGGCGCTGGGCGACACCGTCGGGGCGGTCACGTCGCTGCTCGCCACGGTGACGGTCATCGGCGCCGACGTGGGGATCGCCGACGCTGAGCCGCTCAGGTCGTCGGTCCAGGCCTCCACCACGTACCGGCCCGGTGCCACCGCGACGTCGGCGTCGTCAGTGCCGTCCCACGTCTGGCTGTACGACGTCGCGGGTGCGAGCACGTAGGTCCTGACCGGGGTCGTCTCGCCCTCGCGGGTGATCCGCACCTCCGCCGTCGACTCGACGTTGGTGCTCGCGGTCACGGTGATCGTGTCCTGGAAGCCGTCCACGAACGGTCGCAGCCCCCCGGCCGAGATCGCCGCGCTGCGCAGCAGACCTGTGGCGGTGATCCGCACCGGACGCGCGGGCGCGCTGAGCCCCGTGTCGCTTCCCGCGGTGACGCGTACGTCGTAGTCGTCGCCCGGCTGAGCGAGAGCACTGAGGTCGATGGTGCGCGCGAACGTCGTGGCACCGCCGGGAACCGGTGGGCAGGTGCCCGCGAAAGGCGCGACGGCGCACGACCACGTGGTCGTCCGTGACGATCGGTACTGCACCACGTAGCCGAGGACCGAACCGGCACCGGCGGCAGGCGCACCCCACGTGACGTCCAGCGAGGCGATCCCGGCGGTCACGGCGAGGTCTGTCGGCATCGAAGGCTCGGGCGTGGCGGTGGGCGTCACCGGGCCCGTCGGCTCCGAGGCGAGCCCGAGCGGGGCAGCTGGGGGGTCGAAGTAGGCGCGCACCCGGTAGGTGTACGACGAGCCGTTGACCGCTGACGAGTCGGTGAACGACGAGACGCCAGGGTCGACGCGCGTGACCGTCGGGTCGGCCGGTCCGCCCGCCTCCGTGCGCTCGACCTGGTAGCCCGCGGCGCGCTGGGCCCCGATGTCGGCGGGGGTGAGCCACGACAGTCGCACGGAGGTATCGCCTGCCTCAGCGACGACCTGCTGCGGGGCGAGTGCGGACAGGTCGAGGATGCCTGTGCCGCAAGGCTTTGCGGCCGAGGTGGCGCAGACGCCTCCGGAGAAGGGCTGGACGAGGGACGCCAGCTCGATCGCCAGCTGCGAGGGTGTCAGCGGCGAACCCAGGTGTGCCGCCTGCACCAGCGCAGCGGCTGCCGCCACGTGCGGCGCGGCCATCGAGGTTCCGACGTACGACGCGTAGCTCGGGGTCGTCGGTCGGGTCGAGCCCGCGTTGACGGTCGACCAGATGCCGTCGTCCGCGCTCGAGGTCTGCGAGCCTCCCGGTGCCGACAGCGTCACCTGCCCGACCGCATCACCCGTGTTGGCGTACGCCGTGCCCGACGTGTCGGTCCCGAGGCGACCGGTCCGGCTCGTCGCGGCCACGCTCACCACGCCCGCGCAGTTGGCAGGGAACGAGCCTGGGTCCGACGCGCTCTGGAAGAACACCGAGCCCCCGCCGTTCCCCGTGGCGGCCACCACGGTCGCGCCGTTCGAGCGAGCGGTGGAGATGGCTGTCTGCACGAGCGTGCCGCAGCGACCGGGGCCACCCAGCGACAGGTTGATGACCGACGCCGGAGTCGCGTTGGCCGGAGCACCGGCGACCGACCCACCCGAGGCCCACACGATCGCATCGGCGATGTCACTCTCGGATCCGGCGCACTTGCCCACCGCGCGCACGGGCTGCACCCGCACGTCGGGAGCGACGCCGACGATGCCGCTGCCGTTCTGCTCGGCCGCGATGATCCCCGTGACGTGGGTGCCGTGCCAGCTGCTCGCCTTCTGCGGGCAGCCCTTGAAGAAGTTGAAGCTCGACGACTCGGCGGCGCTGATCCAGTCGCCCGGGTCCGACGGGTCGGCGTCGCGCCCGCCGCCGTCGTTGGCGGTGAGCGGCTGCACGTTGAGCCCGCTGCCGGGCGGCAGGTCATCGGCGGAGACGAAGTCGTACCCCGCGACGGTCTGGCCGGCGAGGTCCGGGTGGGCGGTGATCCCGGTATCGATCACGGCGACCACGACGCTGCTCGACCCTCGGGAGCCGAGCCATCCCGACGCCGGCTTCACCGACCGCCCACCCGTGGGGCTGGTGGTGTCCCACAGGTTCCACTGCGGCTTCCCGTCGTACGCCGGCACCGGATCCGAGGTCGGATACAGCCAACGGTCGGGCTGGGCCCAGGCGACGTCCGCGCGCGCGGCCACCGTACGTGCGGCTGCCTCGGCGCGGGCGGCGCTGACGGGCTCGGACAGCCCGACGACCACGGCACCATTGACCGTACGGCGCATCTGCGCGGCAGCGTCCACACCGGCGGCGGCGGCGACGGCCCCCGCGACGCGGCGGTCGACCCCGGAACCGTCCTTCATCCTGACGACGATCCTGCTGACCGGCCGGTCGGGGTACGCCGCCGGCTGCGGCGAGGACGCGGACGTGGCGGGGGCGGGAGAGGCGGTACGTGCGGCGGGGGCGGCGACTGCCGCGGTCGAGAGCTGACCCAGCACGAGTGCCGCGCCGACCCCAGGCACGACGGCCCAGCTGAGAGTCCTCGCGGCCACGTGGTGTCGTCTCCAGCCTGGTCGGCGTCGGCCTCCGGGAGCGACGCGGGCGCGACAGCTGCCCTGGGTCCAGGGTAAGCGCCGCCGGCGCCCTTGTGCACCGCCGCGGGGGCGGAGGGCCGGGGTTTGCCGCGGCCAGGGCCCGGGTCGGTGTGAGGCCGGTCGCACGGCCGACATCCCGAGCGTCCGGAGGCTAGGTTCGGGATGTCTGCAGGAGCCCACGTCTGGGAGGCCGTCATGAGCCCGTCACCGGTCGAGTCGCAGCGGGACGACCTCGGTCGTGTCGTCGTGCGTACGGCGGAGGCGCTAGCCGCCATGCCGTGGGAGGAGCTCCGTGGCATCGACGGCGCCACGCACAAGCTGCTGTGGCAGTCCGGCGACGTCGCCATCGGCCTGATCCGGGTCGAGGCGGGGAGCAGCAAGCCCGAGCACATGCACCACGGCGCGCACCACCACATGCTGATCACCCAGGGCTCGTGCGTGATGCTCGGTCGGCGGGTGGACGAGGGCTCCTACGTCTACGTGCCGGCCGGAGTCGCCCATGCCGTCGACGAGGTCGGCCCGGACGGCGTCGAGTTCTTCTACACGTACCGCCCGGTCGAGGTCGGCACCCCGGACGACGAGGCTGTCGTCGTCCACCCAGTCTGAGAGGTCGCCGGTACGTCGCCATCTCGTGCGATGCCGGGTAACCGCCCTCACCACGGCAGTAGGTTGCACACGTGAGCAAGAAGAAGCCGGACCCACGAGCCGACGCCGACGGCATCATCCACCTGTCCAAGAAGGACTACGAGCGCGAGCTCGAGCACCTGCAGAGCGAGCTCGTCGCCATGCAGGAATGGATCAGGCACGCGGGCCAGCGGCTCGTCGTGATCCTCGAGGGCCGGGACACCGCCGGCAAGGGCGGCGTCATCCGACGCATGACCTACCTGATGAACCCGCGCTACTGCCGAGTCGTGGCGCTTCCGGCGCCCACCGAGCGCGAGCGGACCCAGTGGTACTTCCAGAGGTACGTCGCCGAGCTCCCGGCCGCTGGGGAGATCGTGATCTTCGACCGGTCCTGGTACAACCGCGCCGGCGTCGAGCGGGTCATGGGCTTCTGCACCGACGAGGAGTACGAGTACTTCATGCGGGTGTGCCCGCTGCTCGAGCGCACCCTGCAGCAGGACGGCGTCCTGCTTGTGAAGTACTGGCTCTCGATCTCGGACGAGGAGCAGCGCAAGCGGTTCCAGTCGCGCATCGACGACCCGGCCCGACGGTGGAAGCTCTCGCCCATGGATCTTGAGGCACAGGCGCGCTGGGTCGACTACGCCGAGGCCAAGGACGAGATGTTCGGGTACACCGACACCAGGGAGAGCCCCTGGTACGTCGTGGACGCCGAGGACAAGAAGTCCGCGCGGCTCAATCTCATGGCGCACCTGCTCTCGCTCGTGCCCTACCAGCCGATCACGCACGACGACATCGTGCTGCCGCCTCTGCAGCACCGTGCCTACGTGCGCCCCCCGCTGGACAGCCAGACGTTCGTGCCCCGCCACTACCGCGTGTCCTGAGACGTAGGCGGCTCGAGGAGCAACCCCTCAGCAGGGTGCTCATCACCCCGGTGCCGTGCGAAGACCCGCATGACGCCTCCGCACCCGTCGCGATCTCGCGGATGGCCGGACACTCGACCTCAAGCGACCCTCTCCACGAGCGGCAACGGTGGGTTCCGGTCCGTACCGTTGCTCGCGTGACCATGGCGGCGGCAGAGGCGGCGCGGCGCCCGGCGTCGCGCCGTGTCCGCGTCAGCGCGCTCGCCCTTCTCGGCGTCGCCAGTGCTGCAGCAGTCACAGCGATCGTCATCGACGAGGTCGGACGTCGGCGTGGGGTCGACCCCCAGCCCTGGAGTTCGTGGTTCGCGGCGCTGTTCAGCCTCGCGTCCGCTGTCGGCGTCGTTCTGGTGCTGCTCGACCGTGCCGGCCGGGACAAGTCGCGTGGTCGCGCGATCCGGATTCTCGCCGGCGGCGCAGCGATCCTGTGGGGCGGCGCCACGGTCGGCTATCTCCTGCACGCCGAGAAGGTCGGCTTCTTCAACCCAGGCATCGAGGTCCTGCCGCTGCTAGTGGCGCTCCCCCTGGTGGGCTACGCGCTGGTCCGGATCGCGTGGCCGCGCTCGATGACGCGCACCGAGACGCGGATGGCGGTGCTCGACTCGGCCGTGAGCGTTCTCGCACTGGCGATCGTGTGGTGGGGCGTCGTCGTCCCTGCCTGGGTCACGCCGGAGGGCACCGAGGCATGGCAGTCGCTCGACCAGGTGCTCATGTTCGCCGCCTTCGCGGTCACCGCGTGCGTCGGCGTCGTGAGCCGCCGGGCCGGGTCCCTGCCGCTGTCCCAGCTGCTGCGACTCCTTGCAGCGCTGTTGGTCTACTTCGCCTCCGACCTGGTCGCGCAGGTCGTGCACGGAGCCGACGACATGACCACGGTCACCTATTCGCTGCCCGGCTATGCGTTCGCGGGGATGATCATGGCGGGCTTTGCGGTCCGGCCCCCGATCGAGACGGAGCCGCCCAGCGGACGACGCAACCGCGAACGCATGGCGACCGCGATCCCGCTGGCGCTCGCGCTTGTGGCCGGCCTCTACGTCATCGACCTGGCAGCGCCTTCTCGCACGAGCGCGACGTACTGGGTGGCACTGATCGCCTGGTCGTGCGTCCTGGTGGGAGTGCTGCTCACCCGACTGCTGGCCGCCCGCGAGCTGCGCGCGGTGCAGGAGCACACGGTCGCCCAGGTGCTCGCGGTCCGCACGCGGGAGGGCTGGTTCCAAGCGCTCGTCGGCGACTCCGCCGACGGGGTGCTCGTCATCGACGGGTCGGCCTCCGTGCTCTGGGCCAGCCCGAGGTTCGAGCGTGATGCCGACGTCAACCCGGACGAGGCAGGCCGGTGGAATCTCTCCGACGTTCTGATCGAGGCGTCCGAGGCGGACGTCGCACTGCTGCTGGCGCACGTGTCGACCGACCCGGCCCAGTCGGGGCCGTACGACCTCCTCGTACGCAGCCGGACGGGAGAGGTCCTGGAGATGGAGGCGGTCATCCGGCCGATCTCCGACGTGGAGTTCACCGGCTACGTCCTCACCGCCCGCGACGTGTCCGACGCCCGTCGGCTCGAGCGTCAGCTCGCGAACAGTCGTCGGCGTGACGGACTCACCGGCCTGCTCAGCCGGGAGGCCTTCCTCGCCGAGACCGCCGTCCATCTCGAACGGCACGAGCCCGGCGAGAAGGTCGTCGTCGCAGCGCTCGACCTCGACAGGTTCGCGGCCCTGAACGACGGCCTCGGCCACGAGACCGGCGACAAGATCCTCGCCGCGGTCGCCTCGACGTTCGACCACCTGCCCGACTCGGTCCGCGCCGCATCCCGGATCGGCAGCGACACCTTCGCGCTCCTGGTCGTGCACGGCGACCCCGAGCCCACGATCACCGACGTCGTCGAGCAGTGCCGCGTGGCGCTTCGCGGCCTGGTGCTGGCGGACGGTCGCGAGATCGAGATCGGCTTCCATGCGGGGTACGTCGTTTCGGAGCCCCTGGCGGCGCGCACTGCCGACTGGCACCTCGAGGCCGCAGACCTGGCCCTCGCGCGCTGCCGCTCGGCGAGGCATGCCCGCCTCGTCGGCTACCACCCGGGAATGCGTGAGGAGACCGAGCGCCGCATCGCAGCCGAGACTCGACTCCGTCGCGCGATCGCCGAGGACCGGATCGAGGCGTGGTACCAACCGGTGCACAGGCTCTCCGACGGCGTGGTGACCGGGGCCGAGGCCCTCGCCAGGCTGCGCGGCACCGACGGACGCGTGGTGGAACCCGCGGACTTCATCCCGCTGGCCGAGGAGATCGGCCTGATCGGCGAGATCGGTCGCGTCGTGCTGACCAAGGCCGTGAAGGAGACCGCGCGGATCTCGGACGCGCTCGGGCACCCGTTGCACGTCGCGGTCAACATCGCCGTCGACCAGCTCACGCCCGACCTGGTCCCCGCGGTCGTCGAGGTCCTCGGCCAGAACTTGTTCCCTCCGTCGCGGCTCAGTCTGGAGATCACCGAGTCGACGCTCGCCGACCGGTCGGTGCAGATGCAGCAGGTGCTGGCCGATCTGCGCGGGCTCGGCGTCGTGGTGGCGCTCGACGACTTCGGCACCGGCTACTCGTCGCTGTCGTACCTGTCGACTCTGCCCGTCGACGTGCTGAAGATCGATCGATCGTTCGTCTCGGTGATGGGAAGCTCGAGGCAGAGCCTCATGCTCGCGCGCTCGGTGGTGCAGCTCGCGCTGGCCCTCGACCTGCGGACCGTCGCCGAGGGTGTCGAGACCATCGAGCAGGCTGATCTGCTCAAGGGGATGGGTTGCGACTTCGCGCAGGGCTACCTCTGGGCCCGCCCCCTCGCGCGCGAGGACTACGAGGCCTACCTGCGAGGCCCGGTCGCGCTGGTCGAGGCCGTCGATGACGGTCGCCTCGGCTCGACGAGCCCCACGGCGGCACCGCCTCGGCGGCTACCCCCTGCAGGCTGAGGACTTCGGTGGCCACCACAGGCCGGCGGCCTCGCGGCTGCGGCCGCTGGGCGCTGTCGTCGGCGCGAAGGGGGATGATCGAGGCATGACGCGGGGGCGCACGGCGAGGCGGATCGGCCTCGGCCCGGTCGCGCTGGCCCTCCTCTTCGCTCTGGTCGGCTGCACGCCGCTGGGCCCGTCGTCGACCCCGCCCGACTCCCCGGACGCGACCGACGGGCCACGTCCGTCGACGAGCTCCTCGTCGACGTCGGCGTCCCCGTCGTCCCCGTCGCCCAGCGAGTCGGCCGTCGCGGCGTCGGGCCCCGCCTCAGCCGCGGTGCGGAGCCTGAGCGTCAAGGGGCGCGCGCCACTCACCGGGTACCACCGGGACCGGTTCGGCCAGGCCTGGGCCGACGTCGACCGCAACGGATGTGACACCCGCAACGACGTCCTCCTGCGCGACCTCGACGCAGTCGCCATCAAGCCGGGCACGTACGGCTGCCTCGTGCGCGCGGGCGTCCTGCGCGACCCCTACACGGGCGAGACCATCCGCTTCGAGCGAGGAGTCGGCACGAGCAACGCCGTACAGATCGATCATGTGGTGGCACTCGCCGACGCGTGGCAGAAGGGCGCGTTCCGCTGGACGGATGCGAGACGGCTCGCCTTCGCGAACGACCCGCTCAACCTGCTCGCGGTGGACGGCCCGACGAACCTGCAGAAGGGCGCATCGGACGCTGCGTCGTGGCTGCCGCCGAGGAAGGCCTACCGCTGCGCCTTCGTCGCCCGGCAGGTCGCGGTCAAGAAGGCGTACGGCCTCTGGATCACGCGAGCGGAGCGCGACGCGATCCTCAGGGTGCTTGCCCGCTGTCCTGGGCAGAAGCTGCCGAGGCGGTAGCGGCCCGCGGGGCTGGCGTCACCAGCCTTCGACGAGCACCTGCTCGAGCATGTCGACGTAGAAGTCGGCCGCCCCTCGGGTCAGGCACATCGGTGGCTTCATCTTGAGCACGTTCGCGCGTTCGCCGGTCGGCTGCACGATGACGCCGAGCTCGCGCAGCCTGTCGCAGATCGCGTAGCACTCGGCCGTCGCAGGATGGAGGGTCGCGCGGTCGCGGACGAGCTCCACCCCGAGGTAGAGGCCCATGCCGTGCACCGCGCCGATGATCGGGAAGCGGTCCATGAGCTCGGTGCAACGAGCGATCAGGTGGTCGCCCACGTCCGCTGCGTTCTGCTGCAGGTGCTCGCCCTCGATGATGTCCAGCACCGTCAGCCCGACGACGCACGAGACCGGGCTGCCGCCCGCCGAGGAGAAGAACGATCCCTGCGCAGCGAAGGCCTCGGCCACGGTGCGGCTCGTGATCACGGCACCGAGCGGCTGACCGTTGCCCATCGCCTTGGCGATCGTGATGATGTCCGGCGTCACCCCGTGCATCTCGTACGCCCACCAGTGGTGGCCCGTCCGCCCGTAGCCCACCTGCACCTCGTCGGCGATGCACAGGCCACCGACCGAGCGCACGGCGTCGTACGCCGCGGTGAGGTAGCCCGCCGGCAGCATCACGCCGCCGGCGTTCCCGAGCACCGGCTCGCAGATGTACGCCGCGGGCGCGCGCCCCTCGGAGGCGATGCGCTCGACGAGCTGACGCAGCTCCTCGCCGTAGGCCGCACCCGAACCGTCGCCGCGGTAGCGGCCGCGGAATGGGTTGGGCGCCGAGGCGAGATGCACCCAGTCCGGGCGCGTCTCGAGTGCGCGCGGATTGTCGTAGAGCGAGGTCGTGACGGCGTCGGAGAGGTAGGTCCAGCCGTGGTACGACTCGTGGGTGGCGACGACGTCGAGGCGGTCGGTGACCACCTGCGCTATGCGCAGAGCGAGGTCCACGGCCTCAGATCCGCTGTTGACGAGGAAGACGGTGTCGAGGCCGTCGGGGGCAAGGTCTGCAAGCCGCTCGGAGAGCGCGGCGACGGACTCGTAGTGGAAGCGCGAGTTCGTGTTGAGCAGGCGCATCTGGCGCTCGACGGCGTCGGCAAGACGAGGGTGGCCGTGGCCGACGACGGCGACGTTGTTGACCATGTCGACGTACGAGCGACCATCGGTGTCGAGCAGGAGGTGCTGCCAGCCGCGCTCGATCCGCATGGGCTCGGCGTAGTAGTGCTCCTGCACCCGGGCGAAGACCCGATCACGGCGCTCGAGAAGGACGTCGACGTCGACGGGCGCGGCTGCGACGTCGGTGCCGAGCATCAGCGACGGGTCGAGGGCGAGCAGCATCCAGGCGTCGCGTTCGGTCGACGTGACGAACTCCGGCACGTCGAGCCCTGGCTCGACCCCGAGGCGCACGTGCAGGCGCCCGGAGTCCACTGACCCGAGCTGCGCCCCGGCGGGAACCGACCTGCCGGCTGGGGGGGAGCCCGCGACGCCGAGAAGGAGCAGGGGGCCCGCGGGAGTGCCGAGGAGGAGCCGGTTGCCACCGGACTCGGCCACCACGACGTCCCACGGCGCGGCGACGCGTGAACCCTCGGGCACGACGAGGTCGATCCCGAGCGCGACCGTCGCGGGCGCCGCGCTGCAGTGCGGTGTCGTGCGGGTGAGACGCGCTTCGGCCCAGCGGGTGGTCGCGGCACCGCCCTCGGCCGCTGTGCGAAGCACCTCATGCTCGATGCCCGGCAGCAGGAACCGGCCGCCGTGCAGCCCATCGCTGGTCGTCGAGAGGTCGACCACGACGAGCGTCTCGCTGTCTGGCAGGAGTCGGCCCGCCGAGGCCAGCGCGTCGCGAGCAGATGACTGGCGGTCAGGCGCCCCGAGACCGAGGGCCGCCCGCACTGCTGCCTCGACCACGTCGAAGGGGACCGACTGCGCAATCTCGAAGATCTGCCACTCCGACTCGAGCGGCTCGGTCGCCGACGGGTTGTCCGGGTCGAGCGCGGCCTGGTGCTCGCCCGCCACGACCAGGGTCGCGCCGCGGAGCACGACGAGCGGCCACAGCGCCGCGACGTCGGCGTCGTCGAGCGGCACGACGTCGTGGAAGGCGCGCACGGCATCGAGCACGGCGAGCGGTTCGTCGGGGCGATGGCGCAGCACCGAGGCGCAGGTGACGGCGAGCTCGGCGACGAGCCAGCTGCGGCCGAGATCGCCGAAGTCGATGACGCCTGACGGACGCACGCGGCCGGCATCGTCGGGCTCACCCACGACGTTGTCGTCGGTCACGTCGCCGTGGATCGCCTGCACGCGCAGCGCGTCGGCGACGACGTCCACCCGTGCCTGGGCTCCACGTGCCCGGTCGGCGACGAGCGCGCGGCGACCTTCGTCCTGGACCGAGGGCAGGAGGCTTGCCACGACGTCGGACGCGCGACGGAGGTCCCACTGGCCGACGCGGTCGAGGCCGGGGTGCTCGAAGTCGGCCAGGGCAGCGGCGGTGCGCCCGGCCAGGCGTCCGAGATCGGCCACGATCGCAGGTGCGAGGTAGCGCGCACCGGACAGAGGCAGGCCGTCGAGGTATGTCAGCAGGCGCACCGGCAGGACCTCGCCGGCGACGTCCACCTCGAGCAGGAGCGACCCGTCGCGCGCGGGCACGGGTGCGGGTGCGGAGAACCCGGCGCCGGCGACGTGCACCAGAGCCGCGTTCTGGGCCTCGATGGCCGGGCGCCCCCAGGCCCTGTTGGCGACCTTGAGCACCCGGGGCCCGTCCGCCGTGTCGACGTGGAAGTTCCGGTCCTGCTGGCTGCCGAGCTCGTGCACCGGACCCGTCGCGGCGAAGAGGTCGTCGGCCAGACGCGCGGCACCAGCGACGTCGACCGCCGGGCGGGCGGCTATCTCGAGCGCGTCGGCGGAACGCGGCAGCTGGTCGTCGGTCACGGGCGAAACCCTATGCGGCTGGGCTCACGGCTCGATGCGCCGCAGCAGCAGCTTGCGGTTGCCGCCCACGGCGAGCTCGGGGATGACCGAGCGGATCCGGGCGACGTGGGGCGTGGCGTCGTGCGCAGCGTGGGCCGCCTTGTCGCGCCACACCTCGTAGAACGCGAACACGTCCGCGTCCTCGCGCGACTCGTGCAGGTCGTACAGCAGGCAGCCGTCCTCCGCGCGGGTGGGCTCGACGAGGGCGAGCAGCTCGGCGCGCAGCTCGTCGCGGCGCCCGGGGGCCGCGCGGAACTCCACGACCATGGCCAGGGCTGCGTCCAGATCCGTCATGCGCCGATCCTGGCACGGTCCGACGATCCCGCGCCGCCCGACGCTGCCCCCCCCCCCGCGAGGTGGCAGGAGCGCGCGGCGCGCAGGGCACGCCGGCGTCAGGCGAGACGCAGCGCCTTGGCCTCTTCCCACAGCTCGTCGCGGACGTCGGGGTGGGCGGCGTCGCGGATGAGGTGACGCGCCTGGGACTTCTCGTCGTAGCCCCAGATCCACGCGGCGCCGTTCTCCGTGACGATCGCGGAGGCCTGGAAGGAGGTGACCGGCTCCTCGATCATCGGGACGATGGTCGAGACGTTGGCCCGCGGGTGCCACGAGCGCAGCGCGAGGATGGCCTGGCCGCCCGTCGAGTGCAGGGCGCCCACGATGAAGTCGGTCTGGCCGCCGAAGCCGGAGTAGATCTGCCCCTTGACCCGCGAGGCGTTGGCCTGCGCGTACAGGTCGACCTGGAGCGCGGTGTTGACCGAGGTCATGAGAGGCCGCTGCGCGATCAGCGAGGGCTCGTTCGTCGTCTCGGTGCGCAGCATCGACACGCGAGGGTTGCGGTCGACCCAGGCGTAGAGCTCCGGCGAGCCGAACACGAACGAAGACACGAGCTTCGCGTCCTGGTCGAGGGCGCCGGCACGGTCGAGCTCCAGGATGCCGTCGCTGAACATCTCGCTCCAGAGCTTGAGGCCGCGGCGCCCCGTCAGGCCGGACAGGACGGCGTCCGGCACGGCGCCGATGCCGAGCTGCATGGTCGAGCCGTCGTGCACGCGCGAGGCGACGCGGTCGCCGATGGCGGCTGAGACGTCGTCGATCACCATCTGGCCGGGCGAGGGCAAGGGTGCGTCGACCTCGATGGCGTAGTCGACGAGGTCGACACCGATCTCCGCGTCACCGAAGGTGTACGGCATCTGCGGATTCACCTGCGCGACGACGATGCCGTTGCGGGCCCGGGCAGCCTCGATGGCTGCCGGCAGGATGTTGACCTCGATGCCGAGCGACACCTTGCCGTCGAAAGGCACGGACGTGTGGAGCACGACGAGGTCGGGCGGGCAGGTCGTGGAGAACAGCCTCGGCACGAGCGAGAGACGAGACGGGATGTAGACCAGGCGGGGGCTCTTGCGCATCCCCGGGCCGACGAACGCAGTCTCGAGCTCTACGCCCTCGCGGTCGGGCAGCCCCGGTTGCGCGTTGAGCGCGTGCAGCCGGTACGACGGCAGCGCGGCGTCGACGGCGGCGAGCACCACGTAGGGCGTCGCGAAGTTGCCGCTCGTGACCACGCGAGGGTGCGTCGGGAGATGGTCGAGGACGCCGGCGAGCTCCTCGAGAGCAATGGTGCGCATGGTCGTCCATCCTGCGGCGGTGGCGTTCTGACGTACTCGACGCTAGCGATCCGCGAGCGTCATCGCCGGTCCGTCGGGGTAACCGGTCTGTGAGATCCCTCGCCACGCCCGCAGCACGCTCGTGCCGCGCCTCCGTCCGTGGGCCGGACACCGCCCTACGATCGTGAGGATCAGGCGTTCCGGGAGGGTGGGCACATGGCCACGCACGACGACGAGCACGGCACCGGCGGCGGCGTAGAGACTGCGGCCGTGGTCGGCAACGACGTCGGAAGGCGGCCCGAGCGGGCGGCCACGGTCATCTTCGACCTGCCGAACCTCCGCCGGGGGGCGGTACTGCTCCTGGGGATCGCGGCGGTCGTCGCCTTCGGCCTGTTCGTGCTCGAGGACGCCGGCGGCGTGCTGTTCACGATCATCATGGCGTTCGCCCTGTCGGTCGTGATGGAGCCGGCCGTCTCGTTCTTCGCCCGCCGCGGCATGCGGCGCGGTCTTGCCGCGGGCCTCATCATGGTCGCGGCCCTGGTCGCGACCGTCGTCTTCTTCGCGATCTTCGGCAACCTGCTGGTCGAGCAGCTCATCCAGCTGGCCAAGGGCATCCCCAACCTCGTCACGAGCCTCACGTCCTGGGCGAACGAGAGGTTCGGCACCGATCTCAACCTCGACAACATCCTCGAGACCGTCGGCCTCACCCCGGGCTTCATCGCGTCCTGGGCCGCAGGTGCGGCCGGCGGGATCTTCGGTGCGATCTTCGGCTTCGTCGGCTCGATCTTCAACGTGTTCACGCTGCTGCTGTTCACGTTCTACCTGTCAGCCGACGCGCCGCGGCTGCGCCGGTGGATCGCCAAGTTCCTGCCGGGGTCCGCGCAACGGGTCAACAGCGAGCTCTGGGACGTCTCCATCGAGAAGGCAGGCGGATACGTCGCGGCCCGGCTGGTGCTCGCCTTCATCAACGGCGGCAGCACGGCGATCGTCCTGTGGCTCATCGGGATGCCGTACTGGCTGCCCCTCGGCATCTGGACCGGCATCGTCGCGCAGTTCGTGCCCACGATCGGCACCTACATCGCGATCGCGCTGCCGGTGCTCATCGGGCTGCTGTCGAGCGACCCGAAGGTCGGCGTCATCGCGCTGGTCTGGGCGCTGCTCTACCAGCAGGTCGAGAACCTCACCCTCGAGCCGAGGATCAGCGCCAAGGCGGTCGACCTCCACCCAGCCGTCTCGTTCGGCGCCGTCCTGTTCGGCGCCTCCCTGTTCGGTGCGGCGGGGGCGTTGCTCGCCGTACCCGTCGCAGCGATCGTCATGTCCTTCCTCGAGACCTATGCGCCGAAGTACGAGGTCGTCGCCGGTCTCGACGGAACCGGTTGACGCGATGGCCCGGATGAGCGCCGAGCCGGGCCTGCCACCACCTCTCGGCCTGCTCTCCTCTGCTGATCGCTCGTTGAGCATCCCGAGAGCCTCATGTGATGGAGTTGGCTCCACAGTTGAACGGAACTGGACGTCCGGAGGGCCTCGGACGGAGTAACTCTCGAAGCGCGCAATTCCCGTCGATGTCACAGTGAGTGATCCGGCTCACCGGACAGGCCGAAAGGACACGCACTGTGGCAACTCAGCGAGGTCAGGCCCTCATCATCGAGGACTCGCCGGAGATCACCCTGCTCGTGCGTGGCCTCCTCGAGAAGGAGGGCTACGACGTCGTCGCGACGCCCTTGGGCAAGCAGGGGCTGGAGTACGCGCGCGCCGGCAAGCCCGAGCTCGTCATCCTCGACCTGTCGCTTCCCGACTCCGACGGCGTCGAAGTCTGCCGACAGCTTCGCGTCTTCAGCGACGCCTACGTCGTGATGGTGACCTCCCGCGACGACGAGGTCGACAAGATCGTGGGCCTCACGGTGGGCGCCGACGACTACGTCACCAAGCCCTTCTCGCCCCGCGAGCTCGCCGCTCGCATCCGCGCCATGCGCCGCCGCCCCCGTCAGCGCGCCCAGCAGGAGATCCGCGACTTCGGCCACCTCATCGTCGACCCGCTCGCCCGCGAGGTGAAGGTCGAGGGCGAGGAGGTCGAGCTCACCAAGATCGAGTTCGACATCCTCGACCTGCTCTCGGGCAGCCCGCGGCGCATCTTCACCCGCGAGCAGCTGCTCGAGCAGATCTGGGGCGAGTGGTTCGGCGACGACCACGTCATCGAGGTCCACATCGGGAAGCTCCGCAAGAAGCTCGGCGAGTCCGCTGCAGCGCCGCGACACATCCGTACGCTTCGGGGTGTGGGCTACCGGTTCGAGCCCGTCTGAGCTTCGACGGGACGGTGTCGTCGAGGGCGGCCGTGCCGGACCAGTCCTCGAACCGCGGAGGGGCGTGACGGTGTACGGACTCATCAACGAGGCGATGCGTCGCCATGTGGCGGAGAACGCCGGGGACGACGCATGGGCGCAGGTCGCCGCCCTCGCCGGCACCAGCCAGTCGTTCGCCGCCATGCACTACTACGACGACGCGGACACCTATGCCCTCGTGGCAGCCGCCAGCGAGGTGCTGGGGCAGCCCGCCGACGTCCTCCTGCACGGATTCGGACGGTACTGGGCGTTGCGAGTCGGCCCTGAGAACTACGCCGGGCTCCTCGGAGCCACGGGCACCGATGTCGTGAGCGTCCTGCGCAACCTCGACGGCATGCACGCGCGTCTCATGTCCCTCTACCCCGATCTGCGTCCACCGTCGATCTCCCTCACGATGACCGGTGAGACGACGTTCGACGTGCTCTACCGGTCCGACCGGACCGGGTTCGTGCCTTTCGTCTCGGGCATCCTCGAAGGGCTCGGTGAGCTGTACGGGACCCCTTGTCTCGTGAGCCACGACGTCGAGGCGTCGGCCGGGCTGGACCACGAGCTCTTC
This sequence comes from Candidatus Nanopelagicales bacterium, assembly GCA_038316965.1. Lineage (GTDB taxonomy): Bacteria > Actinomycetota > Actinomycetes > S36-B12 > CAIYMF01 > Longivirga. Next base: position 38,023 of record JBBQAY010000009.1, on the reverse strand, counting down.
CACGTCGAGCTGTCAGGCTCTGGTCCGTCGTGAGCATCCGGCTGCACGAGGAGAACCTCGACCAGGCGGCGCCCTTCGGGGTCCTGTGCGACGAGGACCTCGTCGTGACGCGCCAAGGACCTTCCTGGAGCAAGCTCGGGGTCTCACTCGTGGGCAGGCCGCTGCTGGAGCAGCTGGAGGTCGTCCGACCGGTCGGCATAGCCTCGCTCGCGCAGATGCGCAGGCACCGCGACTCCATGCTGCTCATGCGCGTGCTCCCGGGCGGCCCGCGCATGCGCTTCCAGATGGTGGACGTGGCGGAGCCGGCCGGGCTCCTCCTCATCGGCAACCCGATCGTGTCCTCGGCCGAGGAGCTCGAGCGCCTCGGCCTCTCCGTGTTCGACTTCTCGCCGGTCGACCAGACGCCTGACCTGCTGTTCCTGCGTCGCGGCCAGGAGCGGAGCCTCGACGACCTTCGCACCCTCAACGCCGAGCTCCAGCGTTCGGCCACCGAGCTGCGCGACGCGAACCGCATGCTGACGCGCGCCGAGGCGCAGTACCGCCGCATCGTGGAGCTCCAGCCCCTGGTGATGTACATCGACACTCTCGGGGACGAGTCGATGGCGGAGTTCATCAGCCCGCAGGTGACCGAGTGGCTCGGCTACCCGGTACGCCGGTGGCTCAGCGAGCCGGCCTTCTTCTTCCGCGTCGTGGTCCACCCCGAGGACCGCGACCGCGTGTGGTCGGCGAACCGTCGGGCCGAGTCCGACGACTCGCCGTTCGACGAGGAGCTGCGGCTGTTGACGGCGGACGGCCACGTGATCTGGACGCGAGCGGTCGACAGCGTCGTGGAGGACGAGGACGGCAAGCGGCGGCGCTTCGGCTTCATGCTCGACGTGACGACCGCGAAGACCGCCGAGCTCGAGCTGCGCGACACGATGTCGCGCCTCACGACGCTCCTCGACCACATGCAGTCGGGCGTTCTTGTGGAGGATCGTCAGCGCCGGGTCGTCATGGCCAACGCCATGCTGACCCAGATGTTCCGGTCCGACGTCGACCCCGAGGAGCTCACGGGTCTGCCGATCAGCGCGGCCGTCGCCAAGGTCGTGCGTCCCGAGGACGACCCCGTGGCGTTCCTGCGGAGCTCGGAGAACCTCACCGCCAGGCGCTGGCCCGCGGTGAACCAGTCGCTCACGCTGTCCGGCTCGCGCGTGCTGGAGTTCGACTTCCAGCCGATCGTGTCCGAGGGCCAGGACCTCGGTGCCCTGTGGATGTTCCGCGACGCGACCGACCGTGTGCTCTACCAGGAGGCGCTGGCGCGGGCGCGCGACGAGGCCATCGCCGCCTCGGATGCGAAGTCCCAGTTCCTCGCGTCGATGAGCCACGAGATCCGTACGCCGATGCACGGCGTCCTTGCCACGGTCGACCTTCTCCGCACGACCGCCCTCGACGCTGAGCAGGCTGAGTTCGTCGCCGTCATCGACAGCTCGGCGTCCAACCTCGTGTCGATCATCAACGACATCCTCGACCTGCAGAAGGTCGAAGCCGGGCGGATCGACCTTGTGTCCGAGCCGTTCTCGGTGACCGACACTGCGCGGGCGGTCGTCGACCTGCTCGGCCCGCAGTCGCGCGCCAAGGGCATCGAGCTCGGTCTCACCACCGATCGGGACCTTCCCGCACGCATCCTCGGCGACCCTGTGCGCTTCCGCCAGGTGCTCGTCAACCTCGTCGGCAACGCCGTGAAGTTCACGACCAGCGGGTCTGTGTCGCTGTCGCTGCGACTGCTGTCGCGGCGCGGGCCAGAGGCGGTCGTCGAGGTCGAGGTGCACGACACCGGCCCAGGCATCCCGCAGGACAAAGTCGCGACGATCTTCGACCCGTTCGTCCAGGCGCGCAGCAGCCAGGAGGGCACCGGTCTCGGGCTGGCCATCGCCGACCGGCTGGTCGGGCTCATGGGCGGTCAGCTCGCGGTGGAGTCCGTCGTCGGATCGGGCTCGACGTTCCACTTCGTCCTGCACGTGGTCGAGGTCCTGGGCGACGACGAGGAGGTTCCGTTCGTGGTCGAGCCGCTGACACCGGCGGCCCCGACCGTTCTCGTCGTGGAGTCCAGCGATGCCCGACGGGCGCACGTGCTCAGGCTTCTGCAGCGCATCGACGTGGCGGGAGTCGGTGTCGGCTCGGGCCAGGACGCCGTCGAGCTGCTCGAGTCGGCACCCGGCACCAGGCTCGTCCTGATCGCGGCCCGGATGCCCGACGTGGATGGACCGGAGACCACCCATCGCATCAGGGCCCTACGCGATCCGTTGGCGGCCAAGGTACCGGTGTACGCCATGGTCGGCGGCACGGACGACGACCTGCTCGAGCGGTGCCGGACGAGCGGCATGGACGGCCACATCGGCAAGCCCGTCGACATCGGCGAGCTACGACGGCTAATGGATCTCGTCCTCGGCCCGGGAGCCGTGCGGTGACGGCCGGACCCGGCCGGCCCGACGACGGCACGGGCCCGGACGCCTGGGCCCGCCTCGAGCACCGAGCCGCGCAGGAGCGCAGCGCCCGTCTGGAGGCCGAGCGCACGGCTGAGGCCCAGCTGCGGCGTGCCTTCGAGCGCGCCCGCGAGGTGGAGCTGCTGGCGTCGATCGCGGTCATCGTCAACGACTCCCACGACGCGCTCTCGGCCATGAGCGCCGCGGCCAGGGTGGTGCGCGAGCACTGCGGGTTCGCGGTGTCGCACGTCCTGCTGCGCGAGCCTGACGGCACGTTCGTCACGTCGGACATCTGGGACGCCGACCCACACCAGCTCGACTTCCTCGACACGGTCATGGGTGGGACCGTCGAGCAGCGGTTCGCCCCGCTCAACGGGCTCCCGGGCGAGGTGGGCGCCTCCCACCTCGCAGCCTGGATCCCCGACCTCTCCGTGGCCCCCGCCCACGCGCGTGGCGAGTTCCGCGCCGGCGCCACGTGGGCCTTTCCTGTCCTGACGGGCATCGAGGTCGCCGCGGTCGTCGAGTTCCTGCACCCCGAGCCCATGACGGCCGACGAACGGCTGCTCCAGCTGGCGCCGTCCCTGGCCTCACAGCTCGGTCGCGCCGTCGAGTGGGAGCGGGTCCAGCAGCGCCAGGCCGATGACCGTCGGCGGCTCGAGGAGCTGCTCGCCCAGCGCACGCAGGACGTCGCGGCTCTCACCCGGCACGGTCGCGGCCCCGACGATGCGCAGGCGGCGTACGCGGCGTGGGTGGTGCACGACGTCCGCGCGGCGTCGGCCCTCCTCCGCGGTCGGGTGGCGCCCGAAGGGGTGCAGGACCTCGATCGGCTCGACCGCCTCGCGGAGGCGCTCGTCGCCATCACCGACGGCACCGAGCGGCGCATCGCCCTGCCTCGTTCGCCAGTCGTCCTGCGCGAGCTCGTCGCCGGGATCGCTGCCGCTCACGGACCCGGGCCCGTACCGGTGGTGGTCGGTGCCGTGCCGACGGGCGACCACCCCGTCGAGCTCGCGCTGCCACTCGTGACCCGGGCGCTCGAGGAGCTGGTCGACAACGCGGTCCGGCACGCGCACGCGGGGTCGGTGCAGATCTCTGTCGCCCTTGCCGACGGTGCCGTCGTGTTCGACATCCGTGACGACGGCGTGGGCTACACCTGGGAGCAGCAGTCGCGCGTCACGGGCGGCACCGGGCTGGCCCAGACGTCCCGGCTCGCCACTGCCCTGGGTGGCAGCGTGACGGTGCAGCGTCTCGCCGAGGGAGGCACCACGGCCCGGCTGCGGGTGCACGCGCCCATCCACGTGCCGACCGTGCAGTCCGACCACAGCACGCGGGTGCTGCTCGTCGACGACAACGACGTGAACCGCCGGTTGGCAGCCGCGATGCTCGGCAAGCTGCGGGTGGCGACCGACGTCGTCGACAGTGGTGAGGCGGCGATGGAGTCCATGCGCGCCAAGGCCTATGGGCTGGTGCTCATGGACGTGCAGATGCCAGGGATGGACGGACGTGAGACCACGCGTGCCTGGCGAACCAAGGGTGGCGGCGCCACCCCTCCCGACGTGCCGATCGTCGCCCTGACCGCCCATGTGGGTCAGACCGAACGAGACCTGTGCCGCGAGGCGGGGATGGTCGACTACCTGAGCAAGCCGTTCGGCATAGACGCGCTGTCGGACATGGTGCAGCGCTGGCTCGACGGCGAGGGCGCGTCCTAGGACCCACCAGCGGCAGTGCGGTCAGGCAGTCGCGGCCGGCTCGTCGAGGTAGGCGCGCAGCTCGGCGACGGTGCGCGCTGAGGATGCATCGAGCTCGGTCACGAGCGGGGTGAGCGCGAGCGGACCCTCCTCGCACTGGTCCTGCATGGCGCGGCAGATGCGGTTGACGTCGACGGCCCCGAGCATGGCCGCGGGCGATCCGAGGGCGTGCGCCGCCTTCTTCACGAGGACCGGGTTGCCGTCGGCGATCGTCATGCGGATGGTCTGGAGCCGTTCCACGAGCTCGTCGAGAAAGCTCTGCACGGCCTGACGCACCACGTCGCGGTCGCCGATCTCCTCGACGAGGGAGTCGAGCCGGGCGCGGCTGACCGTCTCCGCGTGGGTGTCGCTCATGGCTCTCTCTCGACGAGGTGGCCGCTGACGGCCGGCTCACGGTACGGGCGACTTCATTGTGGCCCGCGCACACGGCCGTTCCCAGCCAGAAGACCGAAACGAGAGGTTCCCGGCACCTCCGCCGGGGGATGGGCGTACGTGGGCACCTACGATGACGCGGTGACCCGAGGCTCGCACGCTGTCGCGCCGATGCGGCGCGTGCGCGGCCTCGTCGTCGGTCTGGTGGGCAGCGCGGTCGCCGTCACCGGCCACGTCCTCGCCGGAGGCTCTGCGCTCAGCCCGGCCGTGCTCGCCGCCCTGCTCCTGGTGGTTGCCGGCTGTGTGGTCGCCTCGGGCAGGCGATGGACACCCCCGCGCCTGCTGCTGGCCCTCGTCGCCGCGCAGCCCGCGGTGCACGGCGTCCACTGGCTGCCGACACCGACCGGTTCGACCGACCCGAGGATGACGGCCATGGGCCCGGGCCACGCGGGGCACCCGGGGCACGGCGGAGCCGTGATCGACCTGCAGATGGTGGTGGCGCACGCCGCAGCCGTGGTCGCCGCGGCCCTGATCCTCCTCGCCCTCGAGGGCCTGGCGCTCTCGCTGTGGACCCTGGTGCACACGGCAGTCCTCGTCACGCGGGGAGCCGTCGTCCCGGTCCTGGCCCGGCTCGCTGTCGCCGTGCGTTCGTGCGCCGTCGCCGCGGACGGCCTCGTGGTGGTCGCCCGACGTCCGCGGCGCGGTCCGCCGGTGGTCCCTGCGCCCTGCTGAGAGTCGGCGGGGCGCCACGGCGCCGCCCACCCGTCCCAGGCCAGAAGGTGCTCCATGTCCTCGATCCGTCCTGTCCGTGCGCCCGCGCGCCGGACCCGCCCCAGCCTGTTCGCCGGGGCAGCCCTCGGTGTGCTCGTGCTCGTTGCGCTTCCGGTCTCGCTCGCTGCGCCCGCCTGGGCGCACGACGAGCTCCTGTCCACGCTCCCCGCGAACGGCGACGTGCTGGCCAAGCCGCCGACCGAGGTGTCGCTGACCTTCGGGGAAGAGGTTGGCGCCCTCGGCACCGCGGTCGTGGTCACGGACGGCGCCGGATCGAGGCTCGCCGACGGCAAGGTCGTGGTGCAGGGCCCGTTGGTGACCCAGGCGATCACCCCGCCGACGGTCGCCGGGACGGTGCGCGTCTCCTATCGGGTCGTGTCCGCCGACGGGCACACCGTGACGGGCACGTTCACCTTCACGGTGCCCGCGCCGGCGTCCCCCTCGGAGTCGGTGTCTCCCACGGACTCGGCGTCCTCGTCGCCGACACCACCGAGCTCCTCGTCGCCTGCAGCTGTCGACTCGAACAATCCACCTGCCGAGGCCCTGCCGAGCACGACCCCGGCCTCGTCGGACGGCGGCGGCTCGCCGCTGCCCTGGGTCCTCGGCGGCATCGCAGTGCTCGCGCTCGCCGGTGCTGCGGTGGCGGCAAGGCGCACGGGCAAGGCAGGCTCGTCGTCGTGACCACGACGGCAGCAGCGCGGCAGCAACCGGGCGTGGACGCCACCGGCGTCCGCAGCGCCCGGGTGCTCGTGGGCCTCGCGCCCGTCGTCGCCCTCGCGGTGATGGCGCTGCTGCTGTGGGCCGGGGACGGTCGTCCTGCGACTGCGCCGGACGGCCTCCCCGACCCGGGCCTCGGCACGCAGTGGGCCGTCCCCGCCCTGCGGGTGCTCGGCGACCTGGCGTCGGTGCTCACGGTCGGCCTGCTCCTGCTCGGAGCCGTGCTCGTGCCGGCACGCGACGGGCTCCTGCGCGGAGCGCGGCTCACCTGGACCCGCGCGGCGCGCTGGTCGGCACTCGGGTGGGCAGTCATCGTCGTCGCGCAGATGGTCACGTCGTTGTCGGACATCATCGCCCTGACGATCGGCGAGGTGCTCGACCCCACGCTCCTGTGGAGCTTCCTGACCGACGTCGAGCTCGGACGGGCCCTGCTCGTGCAGGTCGTCCTGGTGCTCCTCGTCGCTGCCAGCGCAGGCACGATCCGCTCGACGACCGGCGCCGGCCTGCTCTGCCTGGTGGCCCTCGGCGCGATGCTCCCGCCCGCGCTGGTCTCGCATGCAGGCACGTCCGACCAGCACACGCTCGCCGTCTCGAGCCTGATGGTGCACATCGTCGCCGCGGCGCTGTGGGTCGGTGGTCTCGTCGCGCTCGTGCTCCTCGGCACGAGTGATCGCCGTCCGCTGCCGGTGGCCGTGCCCCGCTTCAGCCGCCTCGCCCTGTGGTCGGCGGTGGCCCTCGCGCTCTCGGGCCTCGCGAGCGCGTTCGTCCGCCTCGCCTCGCCGGCCGACCTGCTGACCACGTCGTACGGCCGGCTCGTGCTGCTCAAGGTGCTGCTCATCGGCGTGCTGTCGGCGTTCGGTGTGTGGCACCGGCGTTCGATCGTGCCGGCCCTGGCGGGCGATCTCGCGCGTCGGGCGTTCGTCCGCCTCGCGGCCGTCGAGGTGCTGGTGATGTCCGCGACGATCGGCGTTGCCGTGGCACTGTCGCGCACGCCACCGCCGGTGTCGGGGGAGGCGCCGCTCGACGCGCTGAGCCCTGCCCGTCTGCTGCTCGGCTTCGACCTGCCGCCTGCGCCGACCCTCCCTGGCCTGCTGTGGGGCGAGGCGCGGCTCGACGGCTTCTGGCTCGCCGTCTGCGGCCTCATGATCGCGCTCTACGCCGCGGGCACCCACGTGATGCGACGCGACGGCGACCGGTGGCCGGTGACGCGCAGCCTGTCCTGGTACGGCGGCACCCTGCTGATCCTCGCGGCGACCAACTCCGGGCTCGCGACGTACGCGTCGGTGCTCTTCAGCGCGCACATGGTGCAGCACATGGTGCTGAGCATGGTGGCGCCGATCTTCCTCGTGCTGGGCGCGCCGGTCACGCTGGCGCTGCGCACTCTGCCCCGCGGCGGCGACCAGGTCGGGCCGCGCGAGTGGCTCACGATGTTCATCCACTCGCGGTACGTGCAGGTGATCTCGAACTCTGTCGTGGCAGCCGTGGTCTTCGTCGCCAGCTTCTACGTGCTCTACCTGACGGGGATCTTCCCGGCGCTCATGACGAGCCACTGGGGCCACATCTTCATGGGCGTGCACTTCCTGCTGGCGGGATCGCTCTTCTTCTGGAGCCTGATCGGCGTCGACCCGGGGCCGAGCCGGCCGCCCTACCTCGTGCGCATCGTGATCCTGCTCGTGGTGATCCCGCTGCACTCGTTCTTCTCGCTGGCCATCATGGCCACGACGCAGGTCATCGCCGAGGACTGGTTCGGCGGCCTGCAGCGGCCCTACCTCACCGATCTCCTCGGCGACCAGCATCTAGGCGGGAGCATCGGCTGGGCTCTGGGCGAGGTGCCCATCGTGATCGTGATGATCGCGCTGTTCCTGCAGTGGATGAAGAGCGACGACCGCGAGGCGCGCCGCACCGATCGCGCGCAGGAGCGGGCGGCAACGACGGGCGTAGGTCGCGACGACCACGCCGACTACAACGCCTACCTGGCCAGCCTGGCGGCGAGCGACCGGCGCCGAGCCGGTCGCGAGGAGCCCGACGCCTGACGCGGCCCCCGGGGCACCGAGTCAGTCGCGGCGGTCGACGACCCAGATCGTCACGAGGGTCCACGCCGCGAGGATGACGGCGGCGATGACCACGCCGGTCTCCCACGTGCCCTTGTTGAGCAGGGCGAAGGCCTGGCCGAAGATCAGCACGAGGATGAGCCCGACGATGGACGCCGCAACCGGGCTGTCCTTGTGGGCGTGGTGCTCGTCGTGGGTGGGGTCTGCGCCGCTCATGGGCAGAGGGTAGCCAATGCGCGACCGCCGCGTCTCGAGCAGGGGGCCGGTCAGGCTGACGGCGGTGCGACCATCCGGGCGACGATGTCGGCCAGCTCCGCCACGGGGTCGTCCGTGAGCCCCGTGTGGACGGGAGAGGGCTGCACCACGGTCGAACGCGGGGCGACGAGCCAGCGGAACCGCTCGCCCTGCGGACGGGCGCCGTTGGCCCCTGCCTCGGGGGAGCCGTCGCACACGGCGCGGACGGAGTCGAGGTGGGCGCTCACGCCCTCGACGTCGAGCCCGGGATCGAGGGCGAGTGCCCGGCCCAGGTCGTCGACCACGGCACAGGCCAGGTAGTCGAGCGCCTGGCAGTAGACGACGACACCGACGTTCACGAACTCGCAGCGCTCCACCCGCGGCACGACCCGCAGCACGGCCCACTCATACGGCGATGGCACGGGCCACCTCCAGGGCGGGGAGCCAGGGCTCGGGGTCGGCGGCCCGGGCGAGCAGGAGGTCACGGTACGCCGCGCGGCGTAGCGCGACCGTGTCGGCATCCGGGCCCAGCCACAGGTCGGGGACGAGCGCGAGCACCTCGTCGAGCAGATGAGGCGTCACGAGCGGAGCGAGGGCGTCGTGCGCCGCGCGGATCGGGCCGGCGACGGGCATGAGCACGTGGTCGCGCGGGCCGGGGTACGCCCGCGCCGGCACCGACGCGGCGTTCGCCCAGTCGTGGTGGAAGTAGAGCGCCGCGCCGTGGTCGATGAGGTACGGCGAGCCGTGCCATCGCAGGAGGTTCGGGTTGCGCCAGGAGCGGTCGACGTTGAGCACGAGGGCGTCGAACCACACCACCTTCGCGGCGAACTCGGGGTCGATCCCGTCCGGGCGCTCGATCCCGAGCGAGCCGGGGAGGAAGTCCATCCCGAGGTTGAGGCCGTCGCTGGCCTTGAGGAGGTCCTGCACCTCCTCGTCGGGCTCGGCGTTCGCGAGGCCGCGGTCGAGCTCGACGAGCACGATCTCGGGCACAGGGAGGTGCAGCCGGCGGGCGAGCTCACCGCACACCACCTCGGCGACGAGGGCGAGGAGCCCCTGGCCGGCGCCGCGGAACTTGAGCACGTAGGTGCCGAGGTCGTCCGCCTCGACGATGCCGGGCAGGGAACCGCCCTCGCGCAGCGCGAGCACGTACCGCGTCGCGCGGACGGTGCGCAGCGCGGCTGCCTGGGTCATGCGATCACCGTAGCCGCCGCGTCACGCCGCGCAGGGCAGCACATGTCGGGATGCCGCTGTCGGAGGCCGTGGGCAGGCTGGGGAACAACCCCGGTGCGCGTGCGGTTGCGCCTCGAGTCACGACTGATGGCCGGTCTGCACAGCAGGTCCGGCCCCGACCCTGCGGTGCCGTCAGGTGCCAGCTCCGAAGCGGAAGGCACCACCGTGTCTGACACCCCCGAGCTCGAGCTCGAACCGCCTGCCGACGTCACGGCCTCGGACGTCACCGTCACGGCGGAGGTGAACGAGCACGGCTACGACGTCGTGCCCGACCCCAACCGTTGGCGGGCCCTGTTCGTGATCGCCATCAGCGCGCTGATGGTCGTGCTCGACGCGTCGATCGTGAACCTCGCCCTGCCCAGTGCCAAGAAGGATCTCGGTATCGCCGACGCCGACCAGCAATGGGTCATCACGGCGTACACCCTCGCCTTCGGCGGTCTCCTGCTGCTCGGCGGTCGCATCGCCGACTACGTGGGCCGCAAGAAGATCTTCATCGTCGGCCTGATCGGGTTCGCGGTGGCATCGGCGATCGGGGGCCTGGCCACCGGTCCGACGATGCTCTTCGGTGCCCGCGCCCTCCAGGGTGCCTTCGCCGCACTGCTCGCTCCCGCGGCCCTGTCGCTGCTCACGGTCACGTTCCACGAGCCCAAGGAGCGCGCCCGTGCGTTCGGCGTGTACGGCGCCATCTCCGGTGGCGGCGCGGCCGTCGGCCTGCTGCTCGGCGGCGTGCTCACGCAGTTCTTCTCGTGGCGGTGGTGCCTGTTCGTCAACGTGCCGATCGCGATCGTGGCTGCGGTGCTCGCGACGCGTTTCGTCAAGGAGAGCAAGGCCTCGGGCGCGGCCCGCTACGACGTCGCCGGCGCGGTCACCGTGACCCTCGGACTCGTCTCGCTGGTCTACGCCTTCACCAAGGCCGCCCCGAAGTCGTTCCAGGACACCGCGCACTGGACCGACCCAGCCACGCTCGGGTGGTTCGCCGCCGCGATCGTGCTGCTCACGTCCTTCTTCGTCATCGAGAGCCGGGCGGTGAGCCCGCTGCTGCCCTTGCGCATCCTGCGCGACCGCAACCGCGGCACGAGCTACGTCGTCAACCTCGTCGTCGGCATCGGACTGTTCGCGATGTTCCTGTTCCTCGGCCTGTACCTGCAGGTGGTCATGGGGATGACGCCTGTCGTGGCCGGCCTTGCGTTCCTGCCCTTCAGCATCGGCATCATCCTCGGCGCGGGCGTAGCCAGTCAGCTTCTGCCGAGGGTCGGTCCCAAGCCCCTCATCGTCCCCGGACTGATCGGTGCAGCCCTCGGGCTGCTCTGGCTCTCGACCCTCGAGGCCGATTCCAACTACTGGACCCACGTCTTCCCGGCGATGATCCTGATGAGCGTGAGCATGGCTCACGTGTTCATCCCGATCTCGACCACGGCGCTGCACGGCATCGGCCGTGAGGACGCCGGCGTCGGTTCCGCGGTGCTCAACACCACGCAGCAGGTCGGTGGCGCGGTCGGCACGGCACTGCTCAACACGATCGCCGTCGCGGCCACCACCGCCTGGTTCGTCTCCAACCCCGGGCAGCAGGGTCAGGCGGCGACCAACGCGGCGCTCACCGAGGGCTACACCCAGGCGTTCACCTGGGGTGCCGGGTTCCTCGCTTCGGCAGCGATCATCACGATCGTGTTCATGCGCATCGGCAAGGACGCCGTCGAGGCCACCGACGACGCGGCCGTCGTCCACGTGGGCTGAGGCCCGTCGTACTCAGCACGGGCCCGGTCTCCGCGAGGAGGCCGGGCCCCTGCGCGTGCTGCCACCGGTCGATCAGGCGACCCCGGCCGGCCGCAGCTGGATGCTGACGCGCGGCCCGACCGCGCGCGAGGTCTTGGGCACCGCGTGCTCCCACGTGCGCTGGCACGAGCCACCCATGACCAGCAGGTCTCCGTGGCCCAGGGGGAACGACAGGCTCGCGCCGCCGCCGCGCGGCCGCAGCTGGAGGTGGCGCGGTGAGCCGAAGGACACGATCGCCACCATGGTGTCGTGGGTGGCACCGCGGCCGATGGTGTCGCCGTGCCAGGCCACGGAGTCCCGGCCGTCGCGATACAGGCAGCAACCTGCGCTGACGAAGGGCTCGCCGAGCTCGGGGGAGTAGTACGCCGACAGCGCCGCTCTCGCGTCGACCAGGACCGGGTGCGGGAGGTCCCGAGCGTCGTCGTACCAGCTGACGAGGCGCGGCACGTCGACGACGCGGTCGTACATGCGGCGCCGCTCGCTGCGCCACGGGATGTCGCGCACGAGCGAGTCGAGCACGGCGTCGGAGCCCTCGACCCAGCCTGGGCGGTGGTCGACCCAGGCACCGCGCTCGAGCAGCGTGCGGCTGACCCGGCCGGCGAGCGCCCCGAGGCGCACGTCGTCGGCAAGGTCGAGCAGCGAGGCCTGGACGGCGAGAGTCACGCGACCGACGGTAGCAAGGTATCGAACACGTGTACACAGTGTGGCAGCGCGTGTCGTGGGACCTGCCCGCGCTCGGCCGTGAGGGGGTGCAGAATGCGCCGGGTGATCCGGCCATGACCATGACGCTCGCCGTCGACTGCGGGGGCACGGGCATCAAGGCGTCCGTGCTCGATCCGGCGGGCACCCTCCACGCGAAGCCGGTGCGGGTGCCGACGCCGTACCCCCTCACGGTCGAGCGATTCCTCGACACCGTCGCGGATCTCGCCGCGACGCTGCCCCCTGCCGACCGCGCGACCGTCGGCATCCCCGGGATGATCCGGCACGGCGTCGTGATCGTGACCCCGCACTACGTCACCGAGAGCGGGCCGCGCAGCCGTCCCGTTCCCGAGCTCGTCGACCAGTGGCACGGATTCGATGCTCGCGCCGCGCTGGCGGCACGGCTGGGAGTGCCCACCCTGGTCCTCAACGACGCCGAGGTGCACGGCGCCGGGGTCGTGACCGGCGTGGGGCTCGAGCTCGTCATCACGCTCGGCACCGGCCTCGGCTGCGCGCTGTTCGACGGTGGTCGCCTCGCCCCGCACCTCGAGCTCTCCCAGGCCCCGGTGCGGTGGGGGCAGTCCTACGACACGTACGTCGGTGACAAGGAGCGCAAGCGGCTCGGGCCCGCGTTCTGGTCCCGTCGCGTCCGACGTGTGGTCGATGCGCTGCGCCCGGTCTTCGTCTGGGACAGGCTGTACGTCGGCGGCGGCAACGCTCGTGTTCTGTCGCCCGAGGTGATCGCCGTGCTCGGGGACGACGTCGTGATCGTCCCGAACACGGCGGGCATCGTCGGTGGAGTGCGAGCCTGGGAGCTGCAGAGATGACAACCGGAATGGACGACGTCGCGCACGCCGAGCACGCGCCCGTCGCCGAGCGCGCGGCCTTTGGCCGTGACGTCCGCAAGCACGTGCCGCGCTCGTCCCTGGCTGCCCATGCACCTTCGCCCGAGCGTCGTGACCCCATCGGCATCCTCGAGGAGCAGGCCACGTCGCGACTGCCCGAGCTCGTCCCGATCCGCTACGGCCGGATGGCGTCCTCGCCCTTTGCCTTCTTCCGCGGCGCTGCGGCGATCATGGCCGAGGATCTCGCGGCCTCGGGGAGCACGGGGATCGGCACCCAGCTCTGCGGCGACGCGCACCTCTTGAACTTCGGTATCTACAACTCGCCGGAGCGTCGTCTCGTGTTCGACCTGAACGACTTCGACGAGACGCTCCCCGGCCCCTGGGAGTGGGACCTCAAGCGGCTGATCGCGTCGCTGGTCGTCGCTGCCCAGGAGAACGGCTTCACCAACACCGAGGTACGCGAGATCGCGCGTGACGCCGTCCGCTCGTACCGCACGGCTATGCACTCGTTCGCCGCCATGAAGAACCTCGAGCTCTGGTACGTCCACCTCGAGGTCGAGCAGCTGGTTGCCGCGATCCAGGCCCAGGTGTCGAGCTCGGTCATGAAGTCGGTGCGCCGCCAGACGGCGAAGTTCGCCTCGCGCGACAGCCTGCAGGCGTTCGCCAAGCTCACCGAGCAGACCGCGCAGGGGCCCCGATTCCGATCCATGCCGCCGCTCGTCGTCCCGGCGACCGAGCTCTACCCGGGCGAGCCGAACGCCGTGCACGAGCAGGCGCTACGGGTGCTGCACTCCTACCTCCTCTCACTCACCGACGATCGCCGACACCTCGCTGAGACGTACCGGTACGTCGATGTCGCCCGGAAGGTGGTCGGCGTGGGCAGCGTCGGCACCCGAGCGTGGATGGTGCTGATGCTCGGCCGCGACGAGCAGGACCCGCTCGTCCTGCAGGTCAAGGAGGCGCAGGCCTCGGTGCTCGAGCGGCACCTGCCGTCGCAGGACAACGAGGGCCACGGGCACCGGGTCGTCAAGGGTCAGCGGCTCATGCAGGCCTCCAGCGACATCTTCCTGGGCTGGTACCACGGGCCCGGCATCGACCTGCAGACGCGCGACTTCTACGTGCGTCAGCTGCGCGACGGCAAGGGCTCGGTCGACGTGGCCACGCTGCTGCCCAACGGCCTGCGGATCTATGGCGGCGTGTGCGCGTGGACGCTCGCGCGGGGCCACGCGCGCTCGGGTGACCGGGTCGCGATCTCGGCGTACGTCGGGACGAGCCGTCGCCTCGACGACGCGCTCACCGAGTTCGCCCTCGCCTACGCCGACCAGAACCGCGCCGACCACGCGATGCTCGTCGCAGCGATCGCCGAGGGCCGCATCACCGCGCAATCGGGCATCTGAGTCCCGCCGGAAGGTGGTGGGCAACCGCCGCCCGCCGGCTCTTCCCGTAGGGCGTTCCCGCGCCTAGCCTCGTCGGGTCGAGCAGGGAGGGAGCCCCGCCATGGTGTCGTCGGGCGCCGCCACCCCGGACCAGTACGTCGCCGAGCTCGCGCCCGACCGGGCCGCTGAGATCGAGGCGGTGCGCGCGCTGGTCAACGCGCACCTGCCCGACGGCTACGTGGAGGCGATGGACTACGGGATGATCGTGTGGGCCGTGCCTCTCGAGACCAACCCCGACACGTACAACGGTCACGCGCTCGCCTACGCGGGCCTCGCCGCGCAGAAGAACTACTGCTCGCTCTACCTGATGACGGTGTACTCGGCCGCCGGACGGATCGCGGAGGAGGAGTTCCGCGCCCGCTGGAACGGCGCCAAGCGACTCGACATGGGCAAGTCGTGCGTGCGCTTCAAGCGCGCCGCCGACCTCGACCTCGACCTCATCGCCGAGGTGATCGCGGCGACGCCGGTGGGCGCCTTCGTTGCGGCGGCCAAGGCTGGGCAACGCAAGGTCTGACAGCCATAGGGTGTGCGCGTCCCGACCACCCACCCCGAGGATGCGCATGCCTTCGCCCCGTGGCGTCTTCGCCGCGTTCGTCACCGTCTGCGTCGTGAACGTGCTTGCCGTGGCGGCCGGGGTCGATGCGCTCGCGGTCGCGACCAAGCCCTTCCTGGTCGGTCTGCTGCTCGTGTGGGCGTTCCTCGCCACCGACCGCAGACCACCTCGCCTGCTGATGGCCGGCCTCGTCTTCGCGCTGCTGGGCGACGTGCTGCTCGACGTGCCGGGCACGGTCGCGTTCCTCGCGGGGATGGGCGCGTTCCTGCTCATGCAGGTCTGCTACATCCGCGGGTTCCTCGGGCTGGAGGCCGGCGCGTGGCTGCGGGCACGGCCGCCCGTCGTCGTCGGCTGGGCGGTCCTGTGGCTGGTCCTCAACATCGTGCTCGGCCCCCTGCTCGGCGAGCTGCGCTGGCCCATCACCGTCTACTCCCTCGCCCTCGTCACGATGGCCGCGTGCGCTGTCGCCACAGGCAGCCGTGCGATCGGCGTCGGAGGAGTCGTCTTCCTCGTGTCCGACCTGCTCATCGGGCTGCGCGCGGCGGACGTCGCGATCCCGGCGTCCGGCGTCCTCGTGATGACGACGTACGTCGTCGCCCAGGCCCTGATCGTCACCGGCTGGGTCGCGCTCGTGCGCAGCCGCCGGGACGAGCCGGTCGTCTCGGTCACCGGCTAGGTTCGAGGCATGGTCGACGTCCGCCCGTTCCGCGCGCTGCGCCCGACCCCGGGGCTCGAGGGGCGCGTCGTCTCGCCGCCGTACGACGTGGTCGACACGGCCGAGGCACGTGCCTACGCCGCCGGCGACCCGATGTCGTTCCTGCGCGTCTCGCGGTCGGAGATCGACCTCGGCGACGACGTCGACCCGCACTCGGACGAGGTCTACGCGCTCGGACGCCGCACCCTCGACGCGTTCGTCGCCGACGGTGTGCTCGGGCGCGATGAAGCGCCGACCTACTCCGTCTACCGCCAGGTGATGGGCGACGTCGTGCAGACCGGCGTCGTCGCTGCCGTCTCGGTGGTCGACTACGACGAGAAGCGCGTACGCACGCACGAGCACACGCGGCCCGACAAGGAGCTCGACCGGGTGCGCCACATCGACGCGCTCGACGCCCAGGACGAGCCGGTGTTCCTGCTCTCGCGGCGGTCGCCGGCGGTGGATGCCGTCGTCGCAGCCGTGACCGCGCGCGAGCCCCAGGTCGACCTCGTCTCGCGCGAAGGCGTCGGCCACACCCTCTGGGTGGTCGACGGCCAGGGCGAGATCGCAGCGCTGCGCCGGGCGTTCGCCGACGCGGGCGACCTGTACGTCGCCGACGGCCACCACCGCAGCGCGGCGGCGTCGCGGGTGCATGCGCGGCGGGGCGGACAGCCTGGCGAGCACGACGCCTTCCTCGCCGTGGTGTTCCCCGTCGACGACGTGCACGTGATGGCGTACAACCGGGTCGTCCGAGACCTCGCGGGCCGCACGCCGGAGGCGTTCCTCGCGGCGGTGGGGGAGCAGTTCGACCTCGAGCCGTCCGCTGGCCCGGTCACCCCGACGGCTCGGCACTCGTTCGGCGTCCGCCTCGCCGACGGCTGGCACACGGCGACAGCCCGGCCCGGTGTCGTCGACGAGGCCGACGAGCTCGCGCGCCTCGACGTCTCGGTGCTGCAGGACCGCGTCCTCGGCCCGCTCCTCGGCATCTCCGACCCCCGCACGGACTCGCGCATCGCGTTCGTGGGCGGCATCCGCGGTGCCGGTGAGATCGACCGCCTGGTGGCCTCTGGCGCGTTCGCCGTCGGGTTCACACTGTTCCCGACCTCGACCGACGAGCTGCTCGCCGTCGCCGATCGCGGCGAGGTCATGCCCCCGAAGTCGACGTGGTTCGAGCCCAAGCTCGCGAGCGGTCTCTTCCTGCACCCGCTCGGGTAGCACGCCGCGTCAGCCGAGCAGCGCCTTCACGGCGTCGAGGTGGAACGACGCCGAGAGCGCGATGTCGTCGACGTGGATCCGCTCGTCGCGGTTGTGGAAGCCCGCCTCGACCACGGCAGTCGGCGTCGAGACGTAGGTGTTGAAGCCGAACGCCTCGGTGCCGAACTCGCGACGCAGGTAGACCGAGTCGGTGAAGCCTGTGCAGAGCACGGGCAGCGCCACACCGCCGAGGTGCTCGGTGACGTACGTCGAGACCACGTCCCACAGCCGACCCTCGGCGGCCGAGGCGTTGCCGTGCACGGAGGGCTCGGCGAACGACAGGTCGTAGGAGATCCCGTCGCCGAGGCGGGCCCGGACGGCGGCGAGCACCTCGTCGTCGGTGGTGCCGGGCAGCGTGCGGCAGTCGAGCTCGACACCGGCCCGCGCGGGCATGACGTTCCGGGCCGCGGATCCGTGCAGCATCGTGGGGGCCATCGTGGTGCCGGCCAGGGCAGGCATCGCGTGCTCCCACGTCTCGTGCAGGGCGGCTGCGGCCTCGACCGAGCCCACGAGCCCGAGCCGCCCGACCTGGTCGGCGCCCAGGAGGGCCACGAGCATCCGGCGTACGGCGGGGTGCTCGATCGGCTCACCGACCCCGTGGCCCACCCGGCGCAGGATCTCGCCGAGGATCACGACGGCGTTGTCTCCGATCCCCGGCATCGACGCGTGGCCGGCCTCGCCGACCGCCTCGACCAGCACCGGGCAGGTGCCCTTCTCGCCGATCGCGACCTCGACCATGCGGCGGCCGTCCGCGAGGTCGAACGCCAGGCCACCGCCCTCGTTCAGGGCGTAGGTCGTGGCGATGTCCGGCCGCTCCTTCACGAGCCAGTTCATGCCGACCTCGGCCGAGCCGTCCTCCTCGTCGGCGACCATGACCAGCAGCAGGTCGCCGGTGCCGCGCCAGCCGGAGCGGGCGAGGGCAGCGAAGGCCGCCGTGCGGGCGGCGACCTCGTTCTTCATGTCGACGGCGCCGCGGCCCCAGAGCACCCCGGCGTCGTCCAGCACGGCCTCGAACGGGGGATGGGTCCAGTCGCGGGCGTCAGCCGGCACCACGTCGAGGTGCCCGACGAGCGCGACCGACGGCCCGGCGCCGGTGCCGCGAAGCCGGGCAACCAGGTTGGCGCGACGCGGGTCGCGGGCGACCAGCTCGACCTCGGCACCGGCCCCCTCGAGGTGCTCGGCCAGCATCTCGGCCGCGGCGGTCTCGTTGCCGTTGGTCGAGTCGACCCTGATCAGGCGGACCGCGAGGTCCACCGCGTCGGCGGCGAGGAGGTCAGGGGAGGGGTCAGGGGCGGTCACGCGGAGAACCGTACGTCCGCAGCGGCCGGGCCGTGGCGCAGTCGGCGTACCGCTCGGCGGGACGGCGTCCCGCACGCCCTGCCCGAGGGGCGGAGGCCCCGTGACGGACTTCACGGTGTGTGCGGGTGGCAGGCACGCCCTAGGGGGAGGAACCTGAGTCCCGGTGGACCGGGTCAACCCGGACCCGCGGGTATCGGGACCCGCTCCGCCCCTGATCGACCCCCGCCGGCTCCCCGCCTGGCGATCGGCCGGAAGGCCGCGCGTCACGGGGAGTTGTGTCGTGGGTCACGGACCCCACCGGCTTGCCGGGGTAAGGGCCCGTCAGGGGCACGGTCCTGGCACACTCGCCCACGGATTCACGGATTGTCGACCCACGCAGAACGGGCAGGGAGCCGCATGGCCACGACCGGTGTCGAAGCACCAGGACGCGCGAAGATCGGCGTCAGGACGCTGCGGACGGACCGCTGGTGGATCCAGCCGCTCGTCACGTTCCTCGCCCTGACGGCGTTCGTCGTCTACTCGGCCTGGCGCGTGTTCAGCGGGCAGTTCTACGTGTTCGAGCCCTACGTCTCGCTCTACTACTCGCCCTGCCTCGTCACCACGTGCGACCCGGGCGCCATCCCCGGCGGCCCGATCTCATGGTGGACGCTCTCGCCGGCGCTGCTCATCGCGTGGATCCCGCTGACGTTCCGGTTCACCTGCTACTACTACCGGAAGGCGTACTTCCGGTCGTTCTGGATGTCTCCGCCGGCCTGCGCCGTCGCCGAGCCCCACGGCAAGTACACCGGCGAGCGTCGCCTGCCGCTGATCCTCAACAACCTGCACCGGTACACGTTCTACCTGGCGCTGCTGCTCAACATCATGCTGACGATCGACGCGGTCGCCGCCTTCCGTAAGCCCGAGGGCGGTTGGGGCTACATCGGCCTCGGCACCGTGATCCTCGTCCTGAACGCCACCGCGCTGTGGTTCTACACGCTGTCGTGCCACTCCTGCCGCAACGCCGTCGGCGGCCGGATCACGCACTTCTCCAAGCACCCGGTGCGCTACAAGATGTGGACTTTCGTGTCGCGCATCAACGCCCACCACATGAAGTGGGCGTGGATCTCGCTGTGCACCGTCGTGCTCGCCGACTTCTACGTCTACCTGCTGGCGTCCGGCACCCTCAGCACCGACCTGCACATCTCCTTCTGACGGCCGCGTAAAGGAACCCCTTCATGACCGAGCTCGAGCGCCATTCCTTCGACGTCGTCGTCATCGGTGCCGGCGGTGCAGGTCTGCGCGCGGCCATCGAGGCGCGACTCCTGGGCAAGCGCGTCGCCATCGTCTGCAAGTCGCTGTTCGGCAAGGCCCACACGGTCATGGCCGAGGGCGGCATCGCCGCGGCCATGGGCAACGTGAACTCGCACGACAACTGGCAGGTGCACTTCCGCGACACGATGCGCGGCGGCAAGTTCCTCAACTCCTGGCGGATGGCCGAGCTGCACGCCAAGGAGGCGCCGCAGCGGGTCTGGGAGCTCGAGACGTACGGCGCGCTCTTCGACCGCACGCCGGACGGCAAGATCAGCCAGCGCAACTTCGGCGGTCACGAGTACCCGCGCCTCGCGCACGTCGGCGACCGCTCGGGCCTCGAGCTGATCCGCACGCTGCAGCAGAAGATCGTGTCGCTGCAGCAGGACGACTTCCGCGCCACCGGCGACTACGACGCAGGCATCAAGATCTTCGCCGAGGTCACCGTCACGAGGCTCCTGACCGTCGACGGCCGGGCTGCGGGCGCGTACGGCTACTACCGCGAGACCGGCGACTTCGTGCTGTTCGAGGCACCCGCCGTCATCCTGGCCACCGGCGGCATCGGCAAGACGTTCAAGGTCACGAGCGGCTCGTGGGAGTACACCGGTGACGGCCACGCGCTCGCGATGAAGGCCGGCGCGACCACGCTCAACATGGAGTTCATCCAGTTCCACCCGACGGGCATGGTCTGGCCGCCGTCGGTGAAGGGCATCCTCGTCACCGAGTCGGTACGTGGTGACGGAGGGATCCTCACCAACTCCGAGGGCAAGCGCTTCATGTTCGACTACATCCCGGACGTCTTCAAGGCGCAGTATGCGACGACGCCCGAGGAGGGCGACCGCTGGTACGCCGACCCTGAGAACAACCGCCGCCCACCCGAGCTCCTGCCGCGTGACGAGGTCGCCCGCGCGATCAACTCCGAGGTGAAGGCCGGACGCGGATCCCCCCGCGGAGGCGTCTACCTCGACGTCTCGAGCCGGCTGCCCGCCGACGTCATCCGCAAGAAGCTCCCCTCGATGTGGCACCAGTTCAAGGAGCTGGCCGACGTCGACATCACCAAGGAGCCCATGGAGGTCGGTCCGACCTGCCACTACGTCATGGGCGGTGTCGAGGTCGACCCCGACACCGAGATGACAGTGCTTCCCGGCCTGTTCGCTGCCGGCGAGGTGTCCGGCGGGATGCACGGCTCCAACCGTCTCGGCGGCAACTCGCTCTCCGACCTGCTGGTGTTCGGCCGCCGCGCCGGGCTCGGTGCCGCGGAGTACGTCGATGCCCTCGGCGACAGCCGTCCTGCCGTCACCGACGACATGCTCGCCGACGCCGAGGCCGAGGCGCTCCTGCCGTTCAACGTGGAGAGCGGCGAGAACCCGTTCGTCATCCACGCCGAGCTGCAGCAGACGATGAACGACCTCGTCGGCATCATCCGCACCGAGTCCGAGCTCGTCGAGGCCCTCGAGCGGCTCGACCGGTTCAAGACCCGCGTGCACAACGCCAAGGTCGAGGGCGGCCGGGCGTTCAACCCGGGCTGGCACCTCGCGATCGACCTGCGCAACATGCTCCTCGTGGGCGAGTCCGTCGCGAAGGCCGCACTCGAGCGGCAGGAGAGCCGTGGCGGCCACACTCGCAACGACTACCCGGCGATGAGCATGGACTGGCGCCAGGTCAACATCGTCTGCCGCTCCGACGGAGACGGCGTCACCATCGAGCGCCAGGCGATCCCGCCGATGCGTGCGGACCTTCTCGAGCTGTTCGAGGTGTCCGAGCTGAAGAAGTACCTCACCGAGGACGAGCTCCCGAAGGGTGCCCACTGATGACGTACACCGCCAAGTTCAAGGTCTGGCGCGGCGACGACGAGGGCGGCGCTCTGGTCGACTTCGACGTCGAGGTCAACGAGGGCGAGGTCGTGCTCGACATCGTGCACCGGCTGCAGGCCACTGCGGCACCGGACCTCGCCGTCCGCTGGAACTGCAAGGCCGGCAAGTGCGGCTCGTGCAGCGCCGAGATCAACGGCAAGCCGCGGCTCATGTGCATGACGCGCATGAACACGTTCACCGAGGACGAGACCATCGCGATCACGCCTCTGCGTACGTTCCCGGTGATCCGCGACCTCGTCACGGACGTCTCGTACAACTACGAGAAGGCGCGCATGGTGCCCTCGTTCGCACCGCCGGCGGACCTCCAGCCGGGCGACTACCGCATGCAGCAGGTCGACGTCGAGCGGAGCCAGGAGTTCCGCAAGTGCATCGAGTGCTTCCTGTGCAACAACGTCTGTCACGCGGTCCGCGACCACGAGGAGAACAAGACGACGTTCTCCGGCCCGCGCTTCCTGATGCGCATCGCCGAGCTCGACATGCACCCGCTCGACACCGCCGACCGCCGCGAGGTCGCGGTGCAGGACCACGGTCTCGGCTACTGCAACATCACCAAGTGCTGCACCGAGGTCTGCCCAGAGCACATCCACATCACCGACAACGCGCTGATCCCGCTCAAGGAGCGCGTCGCCGACCGCAAGTACGACCCGATCTTCTCGGTCGCCTCGCTGTTCCGTAAGAAGGACAAGCGCGAGGCCCCGGGTGCGACCCCCGGCAGCGGCACCGCCCGCTAGCCACCCCGCACGTTCGAGGGCCCCGGTCGCATCAGCGACCGGGGCCCTCGCCTTGGAAGTGGACGTCGTTGCGCGTCGTGGAGCGCGCGTTTCGACGTCCGCTCGGGCGTGGCGTTGGAAGTGGACGTCGTTGCGCGTCGTGGAGCGCGCGTTTCGACGTCCGCTCGGTGCCGTCAGGCGGTGCGGACGGTCTGGCGGAGCACCGACGCGTGCTCGAGGTCGTCCTCGGTGCCGGCTGCGACGGCGGCCGCGACCTGCTCGGGCGTGTTCGCGGCCGCGTCGTACACGATCACGATCGCCTCGTCGGCGTCCTCGAGGTACGTGCTCTCGCCGACCTCGGTGTAGCGCGTGGCGCCGATCCCGATCACGACCGTGGGCGGGCGGCCGGCGTCGAGGAGGTACTGGCCGACGTCCTCCAGCGGCGTCTCGGGCGAGCCGGTCTGGTTGTGCAGGCGCTCGACCATCCAGTCGAGCAGGACGTCGCCGTAGTACGAGTAGCCGACCACCGGGCTGTCGAGGCCGTACGCACGCGCCTTGCCGTCGCGGCGCAGGAAGCTCGCGATGTGCAGGTCGGCGGTGCCGCCGGCGGTGCCGAGGTCGTCGACCGTGAGCAGGCGCGCGGCCAGACCCTTGGACGCCGGGCCCCAGTTCTTCTTCTCGCTCAGCTTCTTGGCGTCCGGGCGCCGGATCGAGCAGTCGTTGAACGCGCCGATCGCATACGGCGCGAGGCGCTCGACGCGGCCGTCCTCGCCGTACCGGACGTGGCAGAGCAGACCGGCCTCCGGCTCGATCTGCAGGTTGAGCGGGGTGTCCGACCGCGGCAGCAGGACAGTGTCGGACGAGAAGGGGAACGTGCCGAGGTACGAGTCTTTGCCCGGCACGTAGAACGGAAAGATCCCCTTCGGCGCGTTCTTGGGAGCGGTGACGGACACGAAGTCGCCCGCCTCGCCCGCCTGCTCGAGGTGGCCGGCGAAGTTGCCGGCGACGCCGAACCCGAACCAGGTGTGCGCCTCGTGCGCGTCGACGATCAGCATGGTGGAGAGCGTAAACGGCGCGCGTACCTGCGGTTGGCACGGGTGAACCGGTGACGGGTGGTGCGCCCTGACGTGTGCGTGCGGTCAGGGCCGGCGTGGGCGGTGCGGTGGAGTGACCGGTGGTGGGTCGAACTGCCAGTAGCCGGGCAGCCGGGGGTCGGTGCCGCCGGCTCGGACGGTCCATCCGCCTTCGTGGACTGCTCTGTGGTGGGTCTCGCAGACCAGGATGCAGTTGTCGAGGTCGGTAAGGCCGCCCTTCTCCCAGTGCTGGACGTGGTGGGCGCGGCAGCGTCGCACGTTCACGCGACAGCCCGGGAAGGCGCAGTGCTGGTCGCGGTGCTCGAGGGCGCGGCGGAGGCGGGGTGGGACGACTCGGTAGTCGCGCCCGACGTAGAGGAACGGCTCGTTGGCTTCGCGCAGGACCAGGTCGATGGGCCGGAGGCCGTGGTCGGGGTTGGCGGTGATGATGGGGGTGATCTCGGCGTCGCACGTGAACCGGCGGAACGCGTCGGGAATGACGACGGCGGGGGTGTCGTGCCCGGGCAGGAGAAGCTCGCCGCCGAGCCCGGCCTGGAGCCGGTCGAGGCTGCCGGACAGCGTGATGCGGGGGAGCAGCCCGTGGTGGGTTCCGAGGCTGCCGGTCTCCAGCGCATCGGTGCAGATCTGCGCCAGGGCTAGGGCGTGCAGGTGCCCCTGGCGTTCGCGCTTGCGGCGGTCGGCGGCGCGGGTGTCGCCATCGCAGTCGATGCGGTCCTCGTCGGGGAGCTCGTTGGCGCGGTACCAGCCGTCGACGACCTGTTCCAGCGCCGTGCGGATCTGGGCGTAGGTCTCGTTCGACAGCCACCCCTTCATCACCACACCGGACCCGACGGGGGTGAACCTGAGGTGCTGCTCGTCGTGGGCATCGATCTCGGCCTGGCGGGCGCCGTCGGGGTCGACGTTGGCGCGCAGGTCCTGGAGGGCCTTGGCCATGCGGTCGGGGGTGCGGTGCTCGGCGTGGGGGAGCAGGTCGGCGACCATCGAGCGGCGCAGGTCGGTGCGCTCGGAGCTCGGCACGCGGACCAGGCAGCGGTCGATGCCCCGCCGGACGGTGGAGGCCATGGAGCCCGAGATGGTGCCGGTGAGCCAGGCGTCGAGCAGGTCGGAGTAGTCCTCGCCCAGGGACCGTGCTGCGGCGATGAGGCCGGTGGCCTCACGGCTGGCCAGGCCACCGGCCCGCTCCAGCCAGCGACCCAGGGACACCTGCCCGTCGGGCAGCCACCCGGACGCGTGCACGACGCCGACGGCCACGGTGGCGGCGGCGTTCGCCTGGTCGACGCTGCGCAGCGCACTCATCGCCAGGGCTGGCTGGACCACCGCGGGGGCCGCGGCGAACGCTCCTTCGCGGGCAGCCTCGGCGACGAGCTCGGCAGCCTCGGCCAGAGCGGCGACGGCGCGGGCAGCCTTCTGCTCCAAGGGGAGACCAGCGAGGGTCGAACGCATGGGTACATCGAAGCAGGCACCTCCGACAGTGCCCGGTCCCCACAGGTCAACAACAGCAAGGGATTTCGGCCAGAGTCGTCCACAGGCCACGCCCTGGCGCGCGTCGTCCACAGCTCGCACTGAGCGCGGTCGACGAAGCGGCAATCGCCTCGCGGGTGAGGTAAGACGCGTGGTGCCTCGCCCGCCTGGCCACTGCCGACGAGCCCCCTGCGAACGCCCGCTAGGCGAGCTCGAACGGTTCCCAGGCTCTGCGCCCTGCGTGGCCCTGCGGCGCCCTGTGTCGCCGGGGTTCGCGTGGTTGACCCTTGCCCCCGAAGGCGTGGCTGCGCGAGGCTGGCGTCCCGGCACTCGCCGTGTGCCTCAACGAGAGGACTACCCCATGCAGAAGTTCCTTGTTCTCTACCGCTCCCAGATGTCCATGGGCGAGCAGATGGCGAGCACGACCCCCGAGGAGCGCCAGGCGAGCATGGACGCCTGGATGGCCTGGGGATCGGCCGCCGGCGATGCCCTCGTCGACTGGGGCGTCCCGACGCAACCGACCAGCGACGAGGACGCGGGTCCGGCTGGCTGGGTCGGCGGGTACTCCATCCTCCAGGCCGCGGACGTGGATGCGGTCCGAGCTGTGCTCTCGAGTCACCCCCACAACCAGATCGGCTCGATCGAGATCCTGCAGATGCTGGACATGCCTGGGTCCTAGCCCGTGACACGGACCCGATCGGCTTGTGTCCGAACGCTCCCTGTCGACCAGCGCTAGTGCACCACCGGGCACTTCGGGTGCGGCCAACCTCGTGTGACCTCACAGACCGGGGTGGTACGCGGTTCCGCCCGATGCGATGCATCGGCATGCCCTTCAGGGGAGCCCTTCCCTTCCAGGCCGTGCAGCAGGAGACTGACAGCCCCGGGCTCGTTCAGGGCCTCGGCGGAGGGAACTGAGGTCATGGCAGGCTTCCGTTGCACGCTCGGCATGCACGACTTCCACCCCAAGACCAACGACGAGGGCAGTCGGTACCTGGTCTGCGCGCGGTGCGGCAAGGAGTCCTTTCCCAGCACCTCGTCCGGCCCACGCATCGTTCCGTAGAGCCGCGAACGGCCAGCATGTGCTCCGTCCAGAGGACGCAGTTGGCTACCGCCTAGCAACCTATTGCGGGTTCCTTCCCGGCCTGTCATCCGGTCATGCCCGTCAGCCGAGGCGGCCGGCCGGTCTCGCTCAGACGACGGTGACGAGGTCGGCGCCGACGGACTCGGCGACCCACGCGCCGTAGTGGGCGCGCTCCTCGGCGCTGGCCTCGCGGATCGACCGGGCCGAAGCCCGCACCCCGTGCGGCCGGAACCCGATGATGCGCACGGGGACACCGGGTGCGCGCGCCGCGACGTACTCGCCCGTGCGACGCAGCGCTTCCTCGGAGTCGTTGCGATCGGGTACGACGAGCAGCCGCACCTCGGCGAGCTTGCCGGCGATCGCGAGGCGGTCGAGGCTGCGCAGCACGGCGAAGTTCGACGAGCCGGTGAGCTCGAGGTGGGTTCCCAGGTCGAGCGCCTTGAGGTCGAGCATCACGCCCTCGGTGCGGGGAAGCAGGAGATCCCACACGTCGTCCTCGGCGCAGCCGTTGCTGTCGATGAACCGGGTCAGCCCCGACGTCGCGGAGTCCTCGCGCAACGCGTCGAACCACGCGGCGACGAACGGAGCCTGCAGCGTCGCCTCGCCTCCCGACACAGTGACTCCGGAGAGGTACGGCGCGAGCGGTCGTACCTGGTCGACGAGGTCGGCCACCGAGACCGACCGTGCCAGCGGGGTGTGGAGCGGCATGGTGTGCGGGTTGTGGCAGACCAGGCAGTCCAGGTTGCAGCCCTGCAGGAAGGCGGCGAACCGGTTCCCCGGCCCGTCGACCCAGGAGAACGGGACGACGTCAGCCAGCAGCCCGAGGGGCTGACTCATGGCTGATCACCCGCTTCGCTGAGCGCTTGTCCGAGTGCGAGTTGGCCACCGATCCCGCGGCGAGGACGTCGCTCCCGTGCCGCGCGACGCCAGTGGCTTCGAGCTTGGCGAGATCGCTCTTGCGCACGAGGTAGCCGGTGATCCGGATGAAGTCGTTGCTGTCGAGGTTGAACGTGACATCGCGCATCCCGGTGGCGAGCGCGCCGCGTACGACGTCGACGCAGGCCTGCGGGTTGCGCACGGCTGTGTCGTCGAAGGCCAGGATGTCGCTCACCCCTGAGGCGAACCACTTGTGGTTCGGCGTGACGGCGGCCAGGTGCTCGTAGAGCGGCGGCTCGTCGCCGATCGGGATGCGGGTGCCGGCCGTGACGCCGAGGTCGGAGTCGATACCCGACTGGGAGTGCAGGAACGCGCGGCCGCCGTTGCCCTCGCAGTAGGGGAGCGGAGTCGCGGCCACCAGCTCGGCCACGCGCTCGACGATCCGCCAACCGAGTGCCGTGGCGTCGGCGTCGTGCCCGTAGCGGCCGGTGCCGCCGCCAGCGGCGACGAGGCCGTCGACGCACTCCGCGAGCCCGTAGACGCCGAACATCGCCGACATCCGGTCGAGGTGCACGAGGCCCTCGTCGGCGAGCCAGCTGTGGTCGAAGAACCGGGCCTGCTCGACCAGGGACGTGATCCGAGCGGCCATGAGCTCGGCGGTGATCGCAACGTGTGCAGGCAGAGTGGTTGCGAGATAGGAGTCGACGCCGCCGCCGTCGCGGCGAGCGGACTCCGCGAGGTTGAGCCGCACGAGCGTGTGCGAGCCCCCGCCTACGCGCAGCGAGTTGTAGCAGGAGACGACGCCGTAGTCGGGCCCGAGGTCGGCGGTCATCATCGCGTGGTTGACGAAGTGCGGCTTGCCGCACGCGAAGACGGTCTGCACCGCGTCGAGCACGAGGCTGTCGGGCGTGCGCTCGGCGTCGACCTTCAGCGTGAGGTTGGGGACGGTCTGCAGCAGCTCGCGCTCGAGCGCCAGGATCGTGCGGCCGACGCGCGAGTCGTCCGGGCCGAGGTTGGCGTGGGTGAAGGCGTCGGGCAGCGACCGGTCGATCGTGACCCACATGAGGCGCAGGATCTTCGTGAGCGTCTCGTCGTCGACACCGTCGGCGTACGGCTCGAGCAGCGAGTCGACGTCGCCGAGGTAGACGGGGTAGCCGGTGATCGACGGCACCTGGGAGTACATCGACAGCAGGAAAGCGACGGCCTCGTAGAGGTCGGTCGGCGGCTTCAGGCCGAGGAACTCCGAGCCCTGGCGCAGCGCCTTCGAGTAGTCGGGGAGCAGGTAGCGCGGCCGGTACGGCGCGTGGCCCTCGGCGATGTCGCACACGAGGCCCGTGGCGAGCGCGTCCGTCACCGCGTCGGACACCGTCGGCGGGTCGAGGGTCTCCTCGGCCAGCCCGGCGAGCGCCTGGACCCGCTGCCGGTACGTGAGCGCGGGGCTGTCGACGAGCGTGCGGGCGCGCGTGCGTACCTCGGACATGTCCATGCGTCCAGGGTAGGCGTGGCTGATCCCCCACGGGAGGCCCACGGGCAAACGGCGCAGTGATTCTCCTTGCAGCACAAGGGATCAGGTGAGGCTTGCCTCACCTGTGCTGCGCCGCCCCTGTCAGCGCTTGATCTTCTCGTTGGCGGGGTCGAACAGCGGACGCAGCGACACCCTGCACGGCCACTCGCGGTCGACGATCTCGACCGTCCACGACCCTGCCGAGATCCACGCGGCGTCGATCGGCACGTCGGCCTCGATCATCGCCAGCCCGACTGCGCCGCCGAGCGTGAAGCCGTACGACGCGGCGCGGATGTAGCCGACGGCGACGCCGTCGCGACGGATCACCTCGGCGTGGAACAGCAGCAGCTCGGGGTCGTCGACGAGCACCTGGACGAGGCGTTTCTTGAGCGGCCCGGCGGCCTTCTGCGCCACCACGGCGTCGCGGCCGAGGAAGCCGCCCGGCTTGTCGAGCGCGACGGCGAAGCCGAGCCCCGCCTCGAGCACGGTGTCGGTGTTGTCGATGTCGTGCCCGTAGTCGCGGTAGCCCTTCTCCATCCGCAGGCTCGCGAGCGCCTTCGTGCCCGCGTGCCGCAGCCCGTACGCCGGCCCGGCGGCGGTGATGCGGTCGTACACGTGCACCGCCTGCTCCGCCGGCACGTAGAGCTCGTAGCCGAGCTCGCCGAGGTACGTGATGCGGATGCAGAGCAGGCGGGCGAACCCGAGGTCGATCTCGCGCGCGGTGCGGAACGGGAACGCCTCGTCCGACAGGTCGACGGTCGTGAGCGTCTGCAGCAGCTCGCGCGAGCGCGGCCCCTGCACGTTGATCTGCGCGTACGCGCCCGTGACGTCGGTGACGAACGCGTGGTGGCCGGCGAAGTGACGCTTCATGTGCGTCTCGACGTGCCGGTGCGCCGTGTCCGACGCCACGACCCAGAAGCGGTCGTCGGCCAGCTTGGTCACGGTGAGGTCGGCCTGCAGCTTGCCCAGCTCGTCGAGCCACTGGGTGTAGGTGATGACGCCGCTGTCGCCGTCGACGTCGTTGCCCGAGATCCAGTTCAGCCGCGCGCCTGCGTCGTCGCCCTGGACGAGGAACTTCGACATGAAGCTCATGTCCATGACGATCACGTCGTTGCGCGCCGCGTGGTGCTCGGCCTCCCAGTACGGCCACCACGTCGGGCGCCCGAACGTGGGCTCGCCGAAGTCCGGCTCGGCGCCGTCGGGCGCGTACCAGCCGGGGTTCTCCCAGCCGCTGACGTCGCGGAACCACGCGCGCTGCTCGGCGAGGCGGTGGTGGATCGGCGAGAGCTTCGCCCCGCGCGCGGTCTGCAGCTGCTTGTCGGGGTAGTGCGTGGCGTAGACGCGTCCGAGGCTCTCGACCGTCCGCGTGGCGCGGTACTCCGGGTTGCGCTGGTAGGCCTGCAGCCGGTCGATGTTGAAGCCGGTGACGTCGACGGTCGGGTGGCCGGTGACGACCCACTCGGCCACGGCGCGTCCCATGCCGCCGCCGGTGAGGATCCCGATCGAGTTGAGGCCTGCCGCCACGAAGTAGCCGCGCACCTCAGGCGCCTCGCCGACCACGGGCTGCAGGTCGGGAGTGAAGCTCTCCGGCCCGCAGAAGAACTTCCGGATGCCGACCTCGTTCGACATCGGGATGCGGCTCATCGCGGCCTCGAGATAGGGGCCCATGCGGTCCCAGTCCGGCGGCAGCTCGAGGAACGACGCCGAGTCGGGGATGCCCTCGACCTTCCAGGGCGCGCACACCGCCTCGAAGAGGCCGACCATGAGGCCGCCGCCCTCCTCGCGGAAGTAGCCGAAGTTGGCCGGGTCCTCGAGAACCGGGAACGACTTGGAGATCGCGTCGAACTCCTCGGTGATCAGGTAGTAGTGCTCCGCCGCCTGAAGCGGCACGTTGACGCCGTTCTGCTCGGCGAGCTGCCTGGCCCACATCCCGGCGCAGTTGACGACGACGTCGCACTCGACGTGCCCGTACGGCGTGTCGACGCCGGTGACCGCGCCGTCCTTGGTGGTGACGGCCGTGACCGGCACTCCCTCGACGACGGTCGCGCCCTTGAGTCGTGCGCCCTTCGCGAGCGCCATCGTCACGTCGACGGGGTTCGCGCGGCCGTCCTCGGCGACGTAGAAGCCGGCGAGCACGTCGTCGACCCGCGCGATGGGGAACATCTGCTCCACCTCGCGGGCGGAGATCTCCTGGACGTCGACCCCGCAGTAGCGGTTGAACGCAGAGACGCGGCGGTACTCCTCGAGGCGTCCGGCGTCGGTCGCGATCTCGATGAAGCCGACGGGGGAGAAGCCGGTCGACTGGCCGGTCTCGGCCTCGAGCCGGGAGTACAGGTCGCGGGTGTACTTCCGGAACTCCGTGGAAGTCTCCGAGGTCGAGCCGAACGTCACCATGAGCCCGGCCGCGTGCCACGTGGTGCCGCTCGTGAGCCGGTCGCGCTCGAGCAGCAGGGTGTCGGTCCAGCCGAGCTCGGCCAGGTGGTACGCCACGGACGAGCCGATGACGCCGCCGCCGATGACGACCACTCGGGCACGGGAGGGGAGAACGGGATCCGCCATGGCGGGAGCGTACGCGGGCCGAAGCCGGAGCATGCGGCGTACTGACCGGCGAGTCAGGAAGAGGTGAGTCAGGAAGCGGCGCGCCGAGCTGCCCCCACAGCCTGACGGCCCCGCCTCAAGCAGAGGCGGGGCCGTCAGGTTCGGATCGAGAGGGGGGTGCCCGATCCGGTTCGCGTGCTGGTGGCTCCACCGGTGGGGGGTGGGGGGCAGGGACCGAGGGGTGATCGTCTGCCGGGTGGAGCCGCACGCATGAAGTTGTGGTCCGATCATGGGCGCGCATCCTCTGGTCACCCTCAAGCGGCGCTGCCGTTTCGCTCAGGGCCGGAGCGGACCGTCCGATCGGGTCAGAGGTCGGGGTGCGGGGGCTCCACCGGCGAACGCTGCCCGGTCTGGGTCTCCCACGTCGACAGCTGCCGCTCGAGGGCCTTCATGAGCTCGATGACGTGGGTCGGAGGCATCCGCACCCGCGCGCTGACCACGAGGTCCTGGCTCAGGACCGGCGAGCCCTCGTCCTCGACGATCTGGGCCGGCCCACGTGCGGACAGGAAGTCGATCACGAACGACTCCGGGGTGTGCCACACGGACGCGAAGTCCGCGGGTACGCCCACGACGAGGTCGGAGGGCACCTCGATCTGGTGCCGGCGGGGGAGGTTGTCGGGTGCCTCGGTCATGCGCCTGACGCTACCCGGCTCCGGAAGGTCGAGCTCGGTCGCTCATCTGCCCGATAGTCGGACATGGACGCGAGGCGACTCCCGCGATGATCGGTGCTGGGCCGCGCGACACCCGTCCGGGTCAGGGGGCAGCGGCGACACGTGCATCGGGCCTCGAGGCATGGTGTGGCGAACACGCTTCTGGGTATGATCCCGGTGGTTGCAGCACTTCGTTCGTCCTAGGAACCCTCCGGCTCGCCGGAACGGTGCCTCGCAAGACACGTCCCCGTGGGCAGGTCTGACACAACGGCGGAAGCAACCCGGGTCCGCGCACAAGGTGCGGCCTGAACCGTCCCCATGAGGAGACATGTAATGGCGCAGGGCACTGTCAAGTGGTTCAACGCGGAGAAGGGCTTCGGCTTCATCTCGCCCGACGGCTCGGACACCGACGTGTTCGTTCACTTCTCGGCGATCGTGGGCAGCGGCTACCGCTCCCTCGAGGAGAACCAGCGCGTGGAGTTCGAGATCGGTACGGGCCAGAAGGGCCCGCAGGCCGAGAACGTCCGCGCGGTCTGAGACCACGCTTGCGATCGAGCCCCCCTCGCCTTCGGGCGAGGGGGGCTCGATCGTTCCCGGGCACGGGCGGGGACACGGCCAGGCTCAGGCCTTGGCGCCCACGACGTAGGCCGCGGCCCCGAGCAGCAGCAGGAGCAGGCCGGCCAGCGCGAACGCCGGAGTAGCAGGTGACGCACCGCTCGGTGCCAGCGCGTCGTACGTGTTGACCATCGCCACCGTCGAGAGCGCGCCGCTCGCGACGTCGACCGAGGCACGGGATGCGGTCACGGGGTCGCCGTCGTTCACCGAGACGGTGGTCGACACCGAGGGTGCCTCGGCGCGGGTGCCGTCCTCGGTCTCGACGACCGCGCACGTGGTCGGGTCGCGCAGCGCGAGGGTGTCGATGAGTGAGGTGGTGCCGGTCGCCCCTGCGGGCACGTCGAGAACCGCGCGCGTGCCGTCCTCGCAGGTGACGTTGATCGACACCGCTCCCTGGGCGCCGGCTCCACCGCCCGCGATCGTCTTGGACACGTCGAGGCCGCCGACGGCCTGCAGCGCGTTGTCGACGATGCAGCGGACCCGCGGCTGCGCGTCGGTGAGCTCGACCCGCAACGCCCTGCCGCCCAGGGCGCCGCTCACCGACACCGGGTCGCCGGTGTCGAGGTCGGTGCAGGCGACCGAGCGGAACCGCCAGCTGGCAGTAGGGGAGTCGGGCGGAGCAAGCTCGGAGACGAGGTACGTCGAGGCCTCCGCCTCCCCCACGGGAAGGTCGGTCAACGTGGCGAAGCCGGGGATGGCCGCGGCCGTGGTGGCAGTGCTGGTGGCGGCGACCTCCACCTCGTAGATGCTGAACAGGTCGGTGAGCGTGCCGTCCTCGGCGATCTGGTCGGCCCGCACCACCGGGAAGGCGAACGAACCCGTGCCCCCCGCCGTGCGCTTCGCGATCTGCAGCTCGCCACCGGGAGTGAACCGGTTCGCGAAGAGGCAGTCGGTGGCCTCGCCGGCCTGGATGTCCTTGGACGCGGTCACGTACGTCGTGCCGGCCGGCCCCGGGCTCGAGACGAAGGCGACGTCCTGGCCGTTGCACTGCACGGACTCGACCGACCACGTGCCCCGGGGTGTTGGCGCCGGCAGCGTCTCGCGCACGCTCCAGGTGCCGACGGCCGCGGCAGAGGTGTCGGCGACGACGACCGGCTCGCCCTCGTCGGTCGTCGCGGCAGAGACGTTCAGCGTGGTGCTGTCGCCGCGGGTGATGAGGTAGTCGAACGAGCCGACGCCGCCGTAGGTCACCTTGGACAGCTGGAGGAAGCCCGTCGCGGCCAAGACCTCGGTGTTCGTGTACGTGCACGTGACGGTCGCGCCATCACCCACCCGGACGGTGGCCCTCGCCCCGGCGACGGTCCAGGTGGAGCCCGTCCCTGTCGTCTGCACGCAGGTCAGGTTCGTGAGGGTGAACCCGTCGAGCGGTTGCTCCTCGAAGTCCCACGCGTCACCGGCCGCACGTACGAACGTCGTCTGCGCGGGCGACGCGTCGTCCTGCGGTGAGAGGAAGAAGTCGCTCGTCGGCGTGTAGGAGATGTTGCCGACGTAGCGGAAGGTCGCAGGGCCGTTGGTCCCTGCCGCCAGCTGCTTGCGGACGGCGATCGTGCCGGCGTCCGGCGGCGGCGTGACGGCGTAGTAGTAGCAGAAGACGTGCCGGCTTCCCTGCGGGAACCCGATCCACTCGACGTTGTCGCCGTTGAGGTTGTCGATCGCGCAGCGCAGCGCGCCGAAGCCGTACGTCGTTCCGAACACGGTGTTCATGAGCGGGTCGGTGCGAAGGCCGCCCTGGGTCCACAGCCGGTTGCCCTGCTGCGCCCGCTGGGCCTGATCGGACGTGAGGGTGACGGTGACGGCGTCCTGCACCGTGCGCCCGGTGTCCTGGCCGAGGGAGTCGAGCTCGGGCGTCGTCGGCAGCACCTTGATGGTCTGGCCGTAGTCGCCGGTGACGGTGGACAGGTAGTCGTTGGCCGGGGTCTTGCCCGTGTAGCCGGTGCCGAGGCGGAACTGCCAGTCGTCGAGCGGTGTGCAGCTGGGGTTGTTCGGCTCCTCGATGGACGGCCGCACCGGATCGCCGCTGCTGTAGACGGTGTCCTTGCCGAGGTCGCGCAGGCTCTCCTGGATGTTGTTGCGCGCGCGGTTGGCCATGATGTCGGCGTAGGTCGGGCACTGGCGCGCGACGAACGTGACCTGATAGCTGACCGGGTCGGACGCGACTGCGGCCTGCGCCGCCGGTGCGGCCGCAAGGCCGGTCACCACGGTGGCGGCCGCGAGGGTGAGCGCGACCAGTACGGAGCAGGCACGTCGAAGCATGGCGACACGTTAACGGCGGACCCCTCTGTGCCCAGGGGCTTCGCCCGGCATGACGGCTCGCGTGTCGCCCGGTCGGACCCGTCGAGGTCACGCGCCGTCACAGCGGCGCGGTCGGGGGCGCTGGCGCGGCTGCGGCGGTAGCGTCCGACGCCATGAGCACCCCGCGGTCGACGTCCGGCAGGCAGAGGCTCACGACGTGGGTGCTCGGCGTCGTGGCGCTGGTGCTCACGGTGCCTGCCACGATCGTCCTCGCCGGCCAGGACTCGGGCCTCGAGCGTGGCTCGGCCCTCGTGGCACGCGACCTCGACCCCGGCTTCTCGCCGGACGACCTCCCGGACGCCGAGGTGCCGGTGACGACCCTCGTGGACGACGTGACGACGACTCACCCCGTGGTCGTCGTCGTGCACGGCTTCGCGGGCTCCGCGCAGCTGATGGACGACCTCGGCGTCTCGCTGGCGCGCGCCGGCTACGCCGTGGTGCTCCCCGACCTCACCGGCCACGGCCGCAACCCGTTGCCGTTGCCCGTGACCGACGGCGTGGTGTCGACCGGCTCGATCGACGCCGACCTCGCGGCCGTGGCGAGCTGGGCGTCCTCGCAGCCGTGGGCCGACCAGGCGCGACCGATCGCGCTCGTGGGGCACTCGATGGGCGCAGGTGCGGTCGTGCGGTACGCCGTGGGCTCTGCGGAGACCGGTGGCAGCGAGGTGCCGCTCGGCGCGACGGTGGCCCTGTCGCTGCCGTCTGCCGACGACCTTCCCCAGGGCTCGGCCGAGGTGCCGCGCAACCTGCTGCTGCTGTACGGCGCCAACGAGCAGCAGCGCTTCGTGGATGCGGCGCTCGCGGGGCTGCAGGCGGCGTACCCCGAGGGCGTGGTCGGGCCGGGGTACGGCTCGCCCGTCGACGGAACCGCACGCGCAGCCGACGTCGTGCCGCGCGCCGACCACATCACGATCCTGTTCTCCGCCGACATGCGGCAGCAGACCCTGGACTGGCTGGACTCGACGGTGGGTGCTCCGTCCTCGGGGCATGACGCGGGTGGCTCGCGTGTCCTCTGGCTGCTGGTGCTGATGGTCGGCGCCGCGGTCGGGTTCGTGCCGATCGCGCGACTGGCCCTTCCCGAACGCACGCCGGGGGAGGGTGGCCCGGCGGAGGCGCCGCGGCCCCGCGCGCTGGTCGCAGTAGCCGTCGCCATCGTGGCGTCGGCGCTCGCGTCGCTCGCGGCCGCTGCGCTGTCGGGGGTCGCCGCGCGGGTGCCGCTCGCTGTCGGCGGCTACGTCATCGTCTGGTTCGCATGCGCTGCCGCAGTTGCGGCTGTCCTGACGACGCTCGTCCGGCGTCGCGGTCCTTTGCTGGTGCGCCCGCCATCGCATGTCTCTGCGTCGCAGTGGCAGTCGGACTCCGTGTCGCCGGACGGCGTCGCCGCACCGGCACGCGGGGTGCTGCGCGAGGTGCTCGTGGTGATGGCGCTGACGGCGTACGGCGTGGTGGCCCTCGGGCTCGTCGGCAAGGTGACGTGGTCGGCGTTCGAGCTCGCGGGCGATCGCAGGTCATGGCTGCTCGTCGTCGAGCTCGCGTTCATCGCGTGGTTCTGGGCCGACGACCGGCTCGTCGGTGCACGGTGGTGGCTCGCGCTGATCACGCGGGCCGTGGCCGTCGTCGTCCTGCTCGCGTCCGTCGTGCTGCTCGGCGCGCCCGGGTTCCTCACGCTGCTCGTGCCGTTGATGGCCGTCGTGCTCGGCCTGCTCCTGGTGTACGGCCAGACAGTCACCCGTCGCGCGCGGCTGCCGTGGTCGGCGGCGGTCGTGCAGGGCGTCCCTCTGGCCTACCTCGTCGTGACCACGTTCCCGCTCGTGTCGTAGCCGCGAAACCGCGTGTGAGGTCGACGACACTGCGGCCGAAAGCCTGCGCTCACGCCCTCGCATGACAACGCTTACTTCTGTGGGGCACAACGGATTCGCGGTTCACGGAACGGTCACGGCACGCTGTGCCGCCCGTCACAACCCGCGGGTACGGCGTACTTCACACGGGGTTCCCCTTCGCATCGGTACAGGCTTAGGGCACCCTGAGATTGAACGACGATCCGCCCCTCTGCGATAGGACAACGAAGTCATGTCGACCATCCCCGGCCTCGAGAACGCGCCGACCCGCAACAAGAAGCTGCTCGAGTGGGTGGAGCAGGTCGCCGAGCTCACGCAGCCTGACCGCATCGAGTGGTCCGACGGCTCCCAGGAAGAGTGGGACCGCCTCACCCAGCTCCTCGTCGACGGCGGCATCTTCACCCGCCTCAACGAGGCCACCAGGCCAAACTCGTTCCTCGCCCGCTCCAACCCGAGCGACGTCGCCCGCGTCGAGGACCGCACCTTCATCTGCTCCCTCCACGAAGAGGACGCCGGACCGACCAACAACTGGTCCGACCCTGTCGCGATGCGCCAGACGCTGAAGGGCAAGTTCGCAGGCTCGATGAAGGGCCGCACGATGTACGTCGTGCCCTTCTCGATGGGCCCCCTCGGCTCACGCATCTCGCAGATCGGCGTCGAGCTCACCGACTCGCCGTACGTCGTGGTCAACATGCGCATCATGACGCGCATGGGTCGCGCCGCTCTCGACCTGATCGGCGACGACGGCGACTTCGTGCCGGCGCTGCACTCGGTCGGGCACCCTCTCGCCGAGGGCGAGGCCGACGTCGCGTGGCCCTGCAACGACGACAAGTACATCGTCCACTTCCCCGAGACCCGTGAGATCTGGTCGTACGGCTCGGGTTACGGCGGCAACGCCCTCCTCGGCAAGAAGTGCTTCGCTCTGCGCATCGCCTCGGTGATGGCGCGCGACGAGGGCTGGCTGGCCGAGCACATGCTGATCCTGAAGCTGACCTCGCCGGAAGGCGCCTCGCACTATATCGCCGCCGCCTTTCCCTCCGCCTGCGGCAAGACCAACCTCGCCATGCTGCAGCCCACCATCCCAGGCTGGAAAGCCGAGACCATCGGCGACGACATCTGCTGGATGCGCTTCGGCGAGGACGGCCGGCTCTACGCCATCAACCCGGAGGCCGGCTTCTTCGGCGTCGCGCCCGGCACCGGCGAGAGCACCAACAAGAACGCCATCGCGGCGCTGAAGGAAAACGTCGTCTTCACCAATGTGGCGCTGACCCCGGACGGCGACGTCTGGTGGGAAGGCCTCACCGACGAGATTCCCGAAGTGCTGACCGACTGGCGCGGCGAACGCTGGACCAAGGCTGACGCCATGGGCCCCGCCGCCCATCCGAACGCACGTTTCACGGTTCACGCCGGCCAGTGCCCGATCATCGCGCCGGAGTGGGAAGACCCCAAGGGCGTCCCGATCTCGGCCATCCTGTTCGGCGGCCGCCGGGCGTCCGCGGTTCCGCTGGTGACCGAGGCGTTCGACTGGCGCCACGGCGTGTTCCTGGCCTCGAATGTCGCATCGGAGGGCACCGCCGCCGCCGAAAACGCCATCGGCGAGCTTCGCCGCGATCCCTTCGCCATGCTGCCGTTCTGCGGCTACAACATGGGCGACTACTTCGGTCACTGGCTGAAGATGGGCAAACGCACCGACCCGGCGAAGCTGCCTCGCATCTATTTCGTCAACTGGTTCCGCAAGGACGAGAACGGCAAGTTCGTGTGGCCGGGCTTCGGCGAGAACAGCCGCGTCTTGAAGTGGATCGTCGAGCGGCTGGAAGGCACGGCCGACGCCAAGATGACGCCGATCGGCGCGGTTCCGACCAAGCGCGCGCTCGACACATCGGGCCTG
This sequence comes from Candidatus Nanopelagicales bacterium, assembly GCA_038316965.1. GTDB lineage: Bacteria > Actinomycetota > Actinomycetes > S36-B12 > CAIYMF01 > Longivirga. Next base: position 120 of record JBBQAY010000009.1, on the reverse strand, counting down.
AAGCTCACCGACGCCCAGCTCGACCTGCTGCTCACCGTCGATCCCGGAGTCTGGACCGAGGAGGCCGGGTTGATCCCGGCGGCCTATCAGCGGTTCGGCGAGCGCTTGCCGGTGGAGCTC
>JBBQAY010000008.1:0-69170 GCA_038316965.1 Candidatus Nanopelagicales bacterium | reverse complement strand
ACACCCGCGACTTCCGGCTCTGGGTCTGCCTGCACGAGGAGACGCACCGCGTGCAGTTCGGCGCTGTGCCGTGGCTCTCGCAGCACCTCGTGGGCGAGATCCACGACTACCTCGCGCTGTCCGAGATCGGCGTCGGAGACTCGGTGAAGCGGCTGATGCAGGGCCTCGGCTCGATCGTCGCGGCCGTGCGCGGCGACGCCGGTGCCTCGCTCGTCGACGCCGTCCAGAGCGAGGACCAGCGTGAGGTGTTCGACCGGATCACCGCGCTGATGAGCCTGCTCGAGGGGCATGCCGACCATGTCATGGACGACGTCGGTCCGGAGATCGTGCCGACCGTCGCGCAGATCCGCGAGCGATTCGAGAGGCGACGCGGCGAGCCGGGAGCGGTCGACGGCCTCGCCCGCCGTCTGCTGGGGCTCGACGCCAAGATGCGGCAGTACACCGAGGGTCGGTCCTTCGTCTCGCATGTCGTCGGCGCCGTCGGCCGCGATGGGTTCAACCGCGTGTGGACCTCTCCCGAGACGCTGCCCACGCGCACCGAGGTCCTCGACCCTGCCGCCTGGTGCAGCCGCGTCGTGCCCGACCTGATGGCCTGACGGTCCCGCCCTCCGTGCCTGCCGACACCGGTCCCGTGGGTCCCGCCGTACGCCGGGCAGTGCGCGACGAGCTGTCCGACCTCGCCCCCGAAGCCCTCGTGCTGGTCGCGTGCTCGGGCGGCGCCGACTCGCTCTCCCTCGCCCACGCCACGCGCTCGGTGCGCGAGCGCGCGGGTGCGGTCGTGGTCGACCACGGGCTGCAGGAAGGGTCGGGCGACGTCGCCGAGCGGACTGCAGCCTGGTTGCGCGCCTCGGGTCTGGACCCTGTCGTCGTCATCCCCGTCTCGGTGGTGGAGGCCGGCGACGGCCCCGAGGCAGCGGCACGCGACGCGCGCTACCGCGCCCTGTTCCACGCGGCCCGTGAGCACGGCGCCGAGGCGGTGCTGCTCGGCCACACGCTCGACGACCAGGCCGAGACGGTCCTGCTCGGGCTCGCCCGCGGGTCGGGCACGCGCAGCCTCGCGGGCATGCCCCGCACCCGTGGGCAGTTCCGGCGTCCGATGCTCCACCTGCGTCGGTCGGTCGTCCGGGCCGAGGTGCCGGACGGCGCGCCGATCGTCGACGACCCGCACAACGACGACGACCGCTTCGCCCGTAGCCGCGTGCGTCATCGTGTCCTTCCGGTGCTCGAGGCCGAGCTCGGGCCCGGCATCGCAGAGGCCCTGGCCCGCACCGCCGACCTCGCCCGGGCCGATGCCGACGCACTCGCCGAGCTCGCCGACGAGGTGGCATGGGACGTCATCCACGGCGCCCGGGACGAGGGCACGCTCGACGTCGTCGACCTCGAGCCCCTGTCGGAGGCCGTCCGCTCGCGCGTCGTCCGCCAGTGGCTCATCGACGGTGGCTGTCCCGCCGGTCGGCTCGGTGCCGACCACGTGCAGCGGGTGTGCCGCCTCGTGACCCACTGGACCGGGCAGGGAGCGGTCGCGCTCCCCGGTGGTGTCGAGGCGGTCCGTGACTATGGGAGGCTCGTCCTGCGCCAGACCCCGCCTCGCAAGGAGACCTGATGGACGCGTCGGACCTCGGTAACGACCTCACGCAGGTTCTCCTCGACGAGGAGGCCATCGCCACCAAGGTGACCGAGCTCGCCGCGGCGATCGACGCCGACTACGCCGGCAAGGACCTGCTGCTCGTAGGTGTGCTCAAGGGCGCGCTGATGGTGATGGCCGACCTGTCGCGCGCGATGTCCGAGCCGGTCGAGATGGACTGGATGGCGGTGTCGTCGTACGGCGCCGGCACGAAGTCCTCGGGAGTGGTGCGGATCATGAAGGACCTCGACCGCGACATCACCGGACGCCACGTGCTCGTGGTCGAGGACATCCTCGACTCCGGCCTCACGCTGTCGTGGCTGCTGCGCAACCTGCGCTCGCGCGGCACCGCGTCGGTGGAGGTCTGCACGTTCCTGCGCAAGCCCGACGCCCTCAAGGTGCAGGTCGAGCCCCGCTACGTCGGCTACGACATCCCCAACGAGTTCGTCGTCGGCTACGGCCTCGACTACGCCGAGAAGTACCGCAACCTGCGCGTCGTCGGCACTCTCGCGCCGCACGTCTACTCGTAGTCCGTCGCCCGGCACCGTCCGCCCGGCTCGAAGGCTCGAGCGGTCAGACCAGCTCGAGGCTGCGACGTGACATGCCCAGCATGCTGCCGCCGATCACCGTGCGCGCCGAGCCGAGGTCGGTGGCCGCGCCCAGGGTGACGAACAGCGGCGTGAAGTGCTCCACCGTCGGGTGGGCATAGGGCAGGCCGGGTGCGGACGCGCGGAAGTCTGCCAGCGCGTCGAGGTCACCAGCGCTGATCGCGTCCCACGCCCAGGCGTCGAAGTCGCGCGACCAGCCCGGCACCTTGCCCTCGATCATGGCCGGGGTGATGAACGGCAGGCCGTGGGTCATGAATCCTGAGCCGATGATCAGCACGCCCTGCTCGCGCAGGTCGCGCAGGCGGGCGCCCATGGTGAGCAGGATGTCGGCGCGGTCCGTCGGCAGGCTCAGCTGCACGACGGGCACGTCGCCGAGCGGATACATCACCTTGAGCGGCACCCAGGCACCGTGGTCGAGCCCGCGCGGACGGTTGACGACCTCACCGATGCCCGAGAGCCGGCGGGCGACGTCGCTCCCGAGGCTGGAGGAGTCCGGCGTCGCGTACTGCATCGTGTAGTAGCGCGGGTCGAAGCCGCCGAAGTCGTAGACGAGCCCGGTGCGCGGGTCGGGCGTGGTGATGGTGATCGGTGCGGTCTCCCAGTGGGCGCTCACGATCACGATGCCGGTCGGTTTCGGCATCGAAGTCGACCAGGCGAACAGCTCGTCCATCCAGCCGGCGTCGTCGAACAGGGGAGGGGCACCGTGGCTGAGGTAGATCGACGGCAGGGCGTCGTCGCCGGGGCGCCAGACGGCCTGCTCACGACTGGCGGCCAGTGCCGCCGGCTCGAAGGCGTCGAACGCTGCCGCTGCGCGTGCCATGGGGTGCTCCTTGTCCGAGGTCGTCGTCGATCAGTGTGCCCGCTCTAAAGTTGAAGCGTCAACTAATATTCCGGCACGAGGTCGTGGACCCGGGGCTCGCTGCCTATGCTGACCCGGTGTTCGTCGTCTCCGGGATCCTCTACACCCTCATCAGCCTCGCCCTCGCCGGCCTCGGCGTGTGGGCCTTCGTCGATGCCCTGCGCTACTCGACCCAGGCGTACGCCGCCGTCGGTCGGCTCAGCAAGCCGCAGTGGCTCGGCATCACCGGTGGTGGGCTCGCGGCGCAGCTGCTCTTCCCCGTGATCGGCGGCGGAGTCCTCGCGCTCATCGGCTTCCCGACCGCAGGCGGCCTCGGCATCCTGGGTCTCGCCGGCATCGTCGCGGCGATCGTCTATCTCGTCGACACCCGTAAGAAGCTGGCCGAGATCACCCGCGGCCCCCGCTACTGACGCTCTCGCCGTGAACCCGCCCCGCCTCGGTGTGCGTGAGGCGTGACCCCTGCTCGCACCCCCCGGCGTCCGCTGGGCACCGTCACCCGCGGCACCACCCACCCGAACCGGCTGCGTCGCGTCGACCGCTGGATCGCCCACGCGTGCGCAGCCTCGTTGAGGGCCGCTGCCGATCCGGTCGTCGTCGACCTCGGGTACGGCGCCGCAGCCTGGACTCCGCGCGACCTGCGCGATCGGCTGCGCGCCGTGCGGTCCGACGTCGAGGTGGTCGGCATCGAGATCGATACCGCGCGCGTGGCTGCGGCCGCGCCGTACGCCGACGGCTCGATGTCTTTCCGCCGTGGGGGTTTCGAGGTTCCACTGGACGGACGCTCACCGGTGGTGATCCGTGCGTTCAACGTGCTTCGGCAGTACGACGAGGCCGAGGTCGCGGCGGCCTGGCAGACGATGACCTCGCGCCTGGCCCCGGGCGGCGCCCTGGTCGAGGGCACGTGCGACGAGCTAGGGCGGCACGCGTGGTGGGTGCTCCTGCGCCCGGGGTCGTCGGCGCCGGACACGCTCACCCTCTCGACCCGGTTGGCTGGCCTCGAGCGGCCGTCCGACCTCGCCGAGCGCCTGCCCAAGGCGCTGATCCACCGCAATGTCCCGGGCGAGCCCGTGCACGCGTTCCTGCGCGATCTCGACCGGGCCTGGGCGGCGGCGGCACCGCAGGGCTCGTTCGGCGCGCGCCAGCGGTGGATCACCGCCGTGAGGTCGCTGCGCGAGTCCGGCGTACCCGTTCTCGACGGCGTCAGCCGCTGGCGCCTGGGCGAGCTCACCATCCCCTGGTCCCACGTCCGCCCCACCGGCTGACTTCTCCCGCTAAGGACAGAATCCGCCCTTCACGGGCGTGTTCTTCCCGTTTCTCGTCGCACCTCGACCGCCCATGCCGTCGGCGTCCGCGCGAGGATGGCGGCGAGCAGGAGGTACGGCAATGACGCTCATCGAGACCGAACGCGGTGACCTCACCGAGCAGCACGTCGACGTGATCGTGAACGCGGCGAACTGGTCGCTCCTCGGCGGCGGCGGTGTCGACGGCGCGATCCACTCGAGTGGCGGCGACGAGATCCTCCGCGCGTGCGAGGAGGTACGGCGTACGACGTGGCCCAACGGCCTGCCCGTCGGCGAGGCCGTCGCGACGACCGCGGGCGACCTGCCGGCGCGCTGGGTCGTGCACACCGTCGGCCCGCGCTACCGCGAGCCGCACGGGCACGAGGAGACGCAGTTGACGTCGTGCCACCGGCGTTCGCTCGAGGTGGCGCACGGGCTCGGCGCACGCACGATCGCGTTCCCCGCCATCTCCTGCGGCATCTTCGGCTACCCCGCTGCCGAGGCGGCGCCCGTCGCCGTACGCGCAGTGCGCGCCTACGCGCGTGAGCACCCCGACGCGTTCGACGTGATCCGCTTCGTGCTCTTCGGCGCAGACGTCGATGCCGACTTCCGCAGCGCCGTGGCCGATCTCGCCGGAGATGCCCCGCGCGGCTGACCACTCACGTCCGACGCCCCCAGGGTCGTCGACGGCAGTTGACCTGCGCGCGATGACCCGTACTCGCGATCATCGACGTCGAACGCCCTCGACGCAGGTACGCCGTACGGCGCAGGATCGGGCCATGCCCGTGTCACCGCTGCGCACCGAACGGCTCCTGCTCCGCGCCTGGGAGGACTACGACGCCGAGGCCGTCCTCGACATCTACTCGCGCGAGGTCGTCTACCGCTGGCTGGGCAATCCGCCGACGCCGTGCCCCGACCTCGACGCCGCCCGCGCCCGCATCGCCCGCTGGAACGCGCCGCCGACGGACGTGCTCGAGGGGCTCTGGGCGGTGGAGACGCCGGGGATCGCGGGGATCTCGCCGCAGCCGTGCGGCACGGCGCTGCTCGTCCCGCTGACGACGTCGTCCGGCGAGAAGTCCGACACGCGTGAGATCGGTTGGCACCTGCACCCGGCCGCATGGGGTTTCGGCGTCGCGACCGAGTCGGCCCGCGCCCTCATCGACCAGGCGCGCGTGAACGGGCTCGCCGAGGTGCACGCGGTCGTCTACCCGGACAACGAGCGGTCGCTCGCGGTCTGCGACCGCCTCGGCATGACGCGCCTCGGCCCCACCGACCAGTGGTACGGCGTCGAGCTCGTGGACCACGTGCTGGCGCTCTGACGCCGTCTCCCGCTAAGGACAGATTCCGCCCGTGAAGGGCGCAATCTGTCCTTAGCGGAAGAAAGTCGCCGTGGGGCGGCGGGGTTCGGGGGCAGATGGCCTCAGGGGTGCAGGGCGATGCGGATGCGGCGGAATCCTTTGCCCTTGTTCTCGATCTTGACCACGCGCATCGCACCGATCTGACGCGTGGACGCGACGTGCGTGCCGCCGTCCGCCTGCACGTCCAGGCCGCTGATGTCGACGATGCGCACGATCTCGATCGTCGGCGGCAGCAGGTTGGTCGCCGTCCGGATGATGTCGGGGATCGCGAAAGCCTCCTCGCGCGGCAGCTCGTACGCCGAGATCGCACGATCGGCGACGACCTCGACGTTGCAGGCCGCCTCGATGCTGTCGCGGAAGCCGTCCGGCACGCTCTCGAGGTTGAAGTCGAGGCGCGCCTCGAGCGGCTCCATGTTGCCGCCGGTCACGAGCGCGCCGAAGTCGCGGAACACCACGCCCGAGAGCAGGTGCAGACCGGAGTGCGTGCGCATCAGCGCCGTACGCCGGCCGTCCTCGATCGCGCCGCGCACCGCCGTGCCGACGGGCGGCAGCCGGTCGTCGTCGTGGGCGACCAGTCGTACGTCGTCACCCTTCAGAGCGCCGACGATGCGCGTCTGCACGCCACCCCACAGCAGCACGCCGTGGTCCGGGGGCTGACCGCCGCCGCCGGGGTAGAACGCGCTGCGGTCGAGCACGATCCCGGTGTCGCGGTCGGAGTGCAGGACGACGGCGTCCCACTCGCGCAGGGTGGCGTCGGACAGCTCGAGGCGCTCGGTCATCCCGACATCCTGCCGCCCTTCGTGCGCAACGACCCCGGGAACTCAGGACACGACGATGCGGAGGCCGGCCGACTTCCCACCGCCCACGCCGCCACCGGTCGGCGACGTCACGTACACCGTCCAGGACCCGCGCGGCAGGCTGCCGCGGATGCCGTACGTCGAGTCCGCGGCGACGCGCGCCGTCCCGAGCGGAGTGGCGGATCCGACCCGGCGTAGCGTCAGCGTCGTCCCGGCGAGCGATGGCGCGACCTTGCCGAAGACCCGCACCGGCTCGGACCGCGGGATCGTGGCGTCGTACGGCGTCGCCCAGATCTTCGACGTCACGTCGACCCGACGCGTGGCGGACACCGCAGGTGCATAGGCGGGGTCGCTCACCCGCCACTGCACGTACGTCTGCTTCACCGGTGTGAACGTGGTGGCGAACCGGCCGTCCGCGCCGGTTGTCACGGTGTGCGCCTTCACCCACGTGCCGGTGCCCCAGACCTTGGTCCAGAGCTCGACAGGCAGCGACGCGATCGGGTCGCCAGACTGCCGCTTCGCCCGGCCCGACAACGGTGTGGACGCGCCGGCCTTGAGCGACAGGGTGGCAGCGCTCGAGGTGATCACGGGGATCGGGTCGGTGTCGAAGTCCCATGTGGTCACGTCTCCGACCGCACCGAACACCACCGTGTCGATCCAGGCCGTCTTCCCGTGTGCCCCCCACGTCTCGATGGCGAGGCCGGTGACCACCAGATCGGGGAAGCGCTCGACCATCTCGGGCAACGTCGTGAAGCCCCGGAACTCATAGTGCGGGTCCCTGACCCGGGCGAACTGTCCCGCCATGAGGTCGACGGTGGACCAATCCTCGGTGGCCGGCAGATATACGAGGAGCTCGTCGACGTTGTCGACTGAGTAGACGGCCAGGGTGACCCGAAGGCCGGTGGTCGACTTGTAGGTGAGCGTGAACGCGCTCCAGTCGGCGGCCGGCGTGCTCGGTACTCCGCGCACGAGCAGGTGCTTGAACGTATGGTCCCCGTAGTCGAGGCGGAGGCTGCCGATCCCTGTCGGCACGCCCGCAGGGCCCTCCACATGGCTGTACGTCGAGTTACCGGCGTGGCCGTCCAGGCGCGTGTCGAAGATGCCCCAGCCCGGGGGCAGGCCGGTCTTGGACACCACCGTCGTGTCTGCCGAGGCCGCAGGCGGGGCCACGACGACCAGTCCGACGACGAGAGCAGGGATGAGGGCGAACGCCAGACGACGCATGGCACCTTCCCGTTCTGTGGAGTTCCCTCCACCCTCGCACCGCTGCCGCTCGGAAGCGATGGTGAACCACCTTCAGGCACGCGCGGACACCGAATGTCGGACGCGACGATGAAGGCCCGCGTTCCGCCGGAGCGGACGCGGGCCTTCGTGTCGGGCGTCGGTCGACGCGCTACTTCTTGCCCTGGTTGGCGACCGCGGCCGCAGCGACCTTCGCCGCCTCGGGGTCGAGGTACTCGCCGCCGGGCACGGTCGGCTTCAGGTCCGCGTCGAGGCGGTACACCAGCGGGATGCCGGTGGGGATGTTGAGGCCGGCGATGTCGGCGTCGGAGATGCCGTCGAGGTGCTTCACGAGGGCGCGCAGCGAGTTGCCGTGCGCTGCCACGAGGACCACCTTGCCCGTGCGCAGGTCCGGGACGATGACGTCCTCCCAGTACGGAAGGAGGCGGTGCACGACGTCCTTCAGGCACTCGGTCGCCGGCAGGATCTCCGGCGGCATCCACGCGTAGCGCGGGTCGTGGAACTGCGCGAACTCGTCGTCTGCCTCGATCGCCGGCGGCGGGACGTCGTACGACCGGCGCCAGAGCATGAACTGCTCCTCGCCGTACGCCGCGAGCGTGGCCTTCTTGTCCTTGCCCTGCAGTGCTCCGTAGTGGCGCTCGTTCAGGCGCCAGTTGCGGGTCACCGGGATCCAGTGGCGGTCGGCGGCGTCGAGCGCGATCTGGGCGGTACGGATCGCACGGCGCAGCAGCGACGTGTGCACGAGGTCGGGCAGGATGCCGGCCTCCTTGAGGAGCTCGCCGCCGCGGAGGGCCTCGCGCTCGCCCTTCTCGTTGAGGTCGACGTCGACCCAGCCCGTGAAGAGGTTCTTGGCGTTCCACTCGCTCTCGCCGTGGCGGAGCAGGACCAGGGTGTACGGCGCGTCGCTCATGCCGACCATCCTGCCGCAGCCGGTCGGCGCACGGGCAGGCTGGCCGACGAACCGGAGTTGTGGACTCGAAAGTGCCCCTCAAGGGCGCTTCGTGACCTTAGGGGGCCGAAACGGCCGGTCAGGTGGGGTCGGTGAGGTGGGTGAAGGCGGCGAGGTTGTCGGTGGACTCGCCGCGGCTGACGCGCCAGGCGTGCTCGCGCCGGATGGCGCTCGCGAAGCCCATCTCGAGGATGGTGTTGAACGAGCCGTCGGCGTACTCGAGCACCGAGCCCAGGATGCGATCGACCTCCGCAGGCGTCACCGAGTCGAGCGGCAGGCGACCCGAGAGGTAGATGTCGCCGAGGTGGTCGACCGCGAACGAGACGCCGTACATGCCGAGGTTGCGCTCCAGCAGCCAGCGGTAGACGACCTCGGCGTTCTCGTCGACGTGCCGTGCCACGAACGCCTGTACCGACAGCGCATGCTCGCCGACGACCAGGGAGCACGTGGTCTTCTGCTTGCGCTCGCCGGGGAGGACGACGACGAAGCGCCCTGGCGAGGTCTCCTCGGCCTCGAGGTCGTGCTCGGCGAGCACCGCGCGGATCACCTGTGCCGGGTCGAGAGGCGGCGTGGGGTTCTCCGCCTGGGTCATCGGGGCGCTGCCGATCAGGAGCCGGCGACGACGAGGCGGGCGCTGCGTGCGGCCACGGCGTCGCGGTAGACCTCGAGCGTGGCGTCCGTGGTCGCATCCCACCCGAATCGCGCAGCGTGGCCGACAGCCGCCTGCGACATCCGGGTCAGGCCATCGGTGTCTGCCACCGCGGCGCAGAGCGCAGCCGCCCACACCTCGGGGTCGTGCCCGTCGACCAGCACGCCGCTGACCCCGTCGGCCACCGCAGTCGGGAGCCCACCCACGCGCGCGGCCACGACGGGGGTGCCGCAGGCCTGAGCCTCGACGGCGACGAGCCCGAACGACTCGGAGTACGACGGCACCACGCAGAGATCGGCGGCGCGGTACCAGTCGGCGAGCGCTGCCCGGCCGACCGGCGGGACGAATCGGACGAGGTCGTCGATCCCGAGCGAGACCGCGAGCTCCTGCAGCGCGTGCGGGTGCTCGAGGCCGGAGCCCGACGGCCCGCCGCACACGACCACCTGGAGCCGGTCGCGCAGCGACGGCGTGCGCGCCACCATCGCGGCGACCGCGCGCACGAGGACGTCAGGTGCCTTGAGGGGTTGGATCCGGCCGACGAACAGGAGCACGACCGAGTCCTCGCGCAGTCCCACTCGCGCCCGGGCCTCGGCCCGGCCCACGGGCGTGAACAGGTCGAGGTCGACGCCCGGGTGCACGACGGCGACGCGCGACGGCGAGGCGCCGTACAGGTCGACGAGCTGGCGGGCCTCGGCGTCGGTGTTGGCGAGGATGCGGTCGGCGGCCTCGACCACCTGCTGCTCGCCGATGATCCGGCCCTCGGGCTCGGGGCGGTCGCCCTCGGCGAGGGTGAGGTTCTTGACCTTGGCCATGGTGTGCATCGCGTGCACGAGCGGGACGTTCCAGCGCTCGGCTGCGAGGTAGCCGACCTGGCCGGAGAGCCAGTAGTGCGACTGCACGAGGTCGTAGTGGCCCTCGGGCTGCATCGCCTCGGCCCGGAGCACGCCGTTGGCCACCGCGCACAGCTGGCCCGGTAGGTCCTCCTTGGACAGGCCCTGGAACGGGCCCGCCGTCATGTGCCGCACGATGACGCCCGGTGCCATCTCGACGGTCGGCGGCAGGTCGCGGGAGGTCGCCCGCGTGAAGACGTCGACCTCGACGCCGCGACGGGCGAGCCGGGTGGCCACCTCGGTCACGTACACGTTCATGCCGCCGGCGTCGCCGGTGCCGGGCTGGTCGAGGGGGGAGGTGTGGACGGACAGGACCGCGACCCGTCGAGGGGTGGGGCGGGGGACCGGCGGTCGTCCGAGCGGACGGGCCGCGCGCAGGTGACGGGGCTCGGGCTCGAGCGGAACCACAGCCACGGCGCGCACCTCCTCGTCAGCAGGACCCGGGACAGGTCTCCCTGGTCGAACGGGAACCGAGTGTCCCGCATTCCGGCCCTGTGCGCCCACGGAGCGTCGGGACGTCAGGATTCGGTCACCTCTGGGTCACCGACCGCTCACTGACGCACTCTGCCTGCGCACGACGATGCCCGAGGGCACCGCAGAGGCACCGCGGGGCATCGAGGGAGGTAGTCGTGCTGGTCGGGCAGCAGAAGGGTGCTTACAGGCCCTCGACGATCGCCTCAGGATCCACCGTGGCGTACGGCTCACCCGTGGCGACGTAGACGACGCGCTTGGCGATGGTCACCGCGTGGTCGGCGAAGCGCTCGTAGAACCGCGACAGCAGGGTGACGTCGACCGCGGCCTCGACCCCGAAGTTCCAGGTGGGCGCGAGCACGGTGGTGAACAGCTCCTTGTGGAGGCGGTCCATCTCCTCGTCCGTGCGGGCGATGTCGGCAGCCATCGTGATGTCCTTGGTGGCGATGACCGAGCCGGTCTTGGCCACGACGTTCTGCGCGACCGCGCCCATCGCCTGGAAGGTCGGGCGCAGCTGGGCGGGCACAGCCGAGTTGGGGTAGCGCATGCGGGCGGCCTTGGCGATGTGCTCGGCGAGATCCCCCATGCGCTCGAGGGAGGCCGAGATGCGCAGCGAGGCGACGATGATGCGCAGATCGGTCGCCACGGGCTGCTGACGAGCCGACACCAGGAAGCAGTCGGCCTCGACCTTGGAGGCGATGGCGTCGATGGCCTCGTCCCCCGCGATCACGCTCTCGGCCAGCGCGAGATCGGCGTCGAGCAGCGACTGGGTGGCCTTGTTCATGGCCGATCCGACGAGCCGGGTCATCTCGACGAGGTCGTCGCTGACCTGGTCGAGCTGGGAGTGGTAGGCCTCGCGCATGGGATGTCCTCGCCTCGCGCCCCGAGGGGCGATCCGCGGTGCGCCGGGGGCACCGCCGTCCGTCTTGGGCGTAAGCGTAGGCCCGGGGTGGGGCCTGCCGGTGCGGGAGAGTGAACGAAGCCCGACGCGAGGATGAACATCAGGTGTCGCCGGTGAACTCCTGCGGAAGTCTTGCACCCCGGGCCGTTCGCCGTTCGTTAGCACTCCTGCCCGGCCCTATCGTGGGCGACGTGGACGGTGCGATCGGCCTCATCGTGGCCCTGGTGGTCGGCGTCGCCGTCGGCTTCGCCGCTGCATTCGTCGTTGCCCGGCGTCGCCCAGACCCGGTGTCGACCCTCGCTGCTGAGACCTCGCTCGCCGACGACGTCCCCTCGCCGAACGTCCCTGAGGGCCTCTCCCGGCTCCTCGCCGTCCTTCCCGGTGCCGCGTTCGTGGTGGGCTCCGACGACGGCGTCCTGCGTGCCTCGACCCAGAGCGCAGGGCTCGGAGTCGTGCAGGGACGCCGGCTCGACATCCCCGAGATCCGCGCGCTCGTCGCCGCCGTGCGTCGCGACGGCGTCATCCGCGAGGAGGACGTCGAGCTGCGACGCGGCCCGCTGGGCAAGGGCGTCATCCACGCTCGGGTCCGCGTGGCCACGCTGTCGCCGACTGCTGCGCTCGTCATCGTCGAGGACCTCTCCGAGGCCCTCCGGCTCGACGCCGTACGCCGTGACTTCGTCGCCAACGTCTCCCACGAGCTGAAGACGCCCGTCGGGGCGCTGTCGCTGCTCGCCGAGGCCGTGCAGAGCGCGAGCGACGACCCCGAGGCGGTCCAGCGGTTCTCCGCGCGCATGCAGATCGAGTCGCGGCGCCTGACCAACCTCATGAACGACCTGGTCGACCTCTCCCGACTGCAGGGCGCGGAGGTGGCCGGGAGCGAGCCCGTCGAGGTCGACCGGCTCATCGCCGAGGCCGTCGACGCCACCAAGATGGCGGCCGGCGCCCGTGAGATCGACGTCGTCGTCGGCCCCCGCGTGGACGCCGAGGTCATGGGCAACGAGCCGCAGCTCGTCATGGCGCTGCGCAACCTGCTCACCAACGCGATCGCGTACTCGCCGGCCGGCACCCGCGTGGTCGTGGCAGGGCGTCGCAACGGAGACATCGTCGAGGTCGGCGTCACCGACCAGGGCATCGGAATCCCCGAGAGCGAGCAGGCCCGCATCTTCGAGCGCTTCTACCGGGTCGACCCGGCGCGCTCGCGCATCACCGGCGGCACCGGTCTCGGGCTCGCCATCGTCAAGCACGTCTGCGTCAACCACGGCGGGGAATGCACCGTCTGGTCCGTCGAGGGCGAGGGCTCGACGTTCACGCTCCGGCTCCCGCTGGCACCCGCCAGCGCGTCCGGCACCATCGAAGGAGACACCCCGCAGTGACCCGAATCCTGGTCGTGGAGGACGAGGAGTCCTTCTCCGACGCCCTGTCGTTCATGCTGCGCAAGGAGGGCTTCGAGGTCGGGATCGCCTCCACGGGAACCGACGCCGTCTCGATGTTCGACCAGAACGGCGCCGACCTCGTGCTGCTCGACCTCATGCTCCCCGGCATGTCCGGCACCGAGGTGTGTCGTTCGCTGCGTCAGCGCTCGAGCGTTCCGATCATCATGGTGACCGCCAAGGACGGTGAGGTCGACAAGGTCGTCGGTCTCGAGCTCGGTGCCGACGACTACGTGACCAAGCCCTTCTCCTCGCGTGAGCTCGTCGCGCGCATCCGTGCCGTGCTTCGTCGGGCCTCCGAGCCCGAGGAGCTCGTGCCCCCGACCCTCGAGGCCGGCCCCGTCCGCATGGACGTCGACCGGCACGTGGTGACGGTGGGCGGCGACGGCGTGACCCTGCCGCTCAAGGAGTTCGAGCTTCTCGAGGTGCTGCTGCGCAACGCCGGCCGGGTCCTCACCCGCGGCATGCTCATCGATCGCGTCTGGGGCTCGGACTACGTCGGCGACGGCAAGACCCTCGACGTCCACGTGAAGCGCCTGCGCGCCAAGATCGAGGCCGACCCCGCTGCGCCGCGTCACCTCGTGACCGTCCGCGGCCTCGGCTACAAGTTCGAGCCGTGACCGGGCCGGCGTAGCGCCCGACGACGCCTACGACGAAGGCCCCCGGATCGCTCCGGGGGCCTTCGTCGTAGGCGGGGGTGCTCAGCCTGCGGCCAGCGGGGCGATGCCCTCGTAGATGCCGGTCGGTGGCACGGCCATGACGTCCATCCGGACGGTTCCGGCCCGCTGGAAGCGCAGCTCCACGGTGACGTACTGAGTCGGCGCCGCGGTGAGCTCGCTGATGTCGACGTGATCGGTGGCGTTGTAGCCGATCTGGGTCGCGGACAGCGTGGGAAGGGGCAGCGCGCCGCCGACTGCGGCGGTGCCGCCGATCGCCGCGGTGCCGGTCGGCTCGACCAGGACCACGCCGGTGAGGGCGTCGTCCTCCCCGCCACGGTTGACGATGGTGCCGATGAGGGTCGCGGAGGTGGTCCCGTCGACCTTCACGATCGTGATGTCGCGGATCTGCAGATCGCCCAGATTGGCGTTGGCGCCGTTGCCCGAAGCCTTCTGCAGGGAGGTGCCGGCGTTGAAGCCGCTGGCGCAGCCGGAGAGCGTCGAGACCAGCGCCAGCGTGAGCGCCGAGGCGGCGACGACGTGGCGCATGCGGCTGGTGGCAAGCACGGGAGGGGCTCCTAGCTGGACCGGTCGGATCAGGCGTCGCCAGCCTAGGGCATCGGCCCCCGGCTACCGGGCGTGACCTGCGACGGAGCACCGCAGAAGCCTCGGCTCGCCGACCCGTGCCAGCGGGCCGGAGCCGCCCGTCCGGGCCCCCTCGATCACCCTTCTGGGCGGTGCCCGGACCGCCCCCGGACCGGTGTCGGAGCCCGCACCTAGCCTGGGTCGACTCACCCCGCACCCGCGGTCGGTGCGCGCCCCGCGGCGGTCGGCAAGCGCGTCCGGCGTCGTTTGTCAAGCCCCCATCAGGCCTCTGACCTGCGACAACGCCTGCAAAGGGCCTCCGGGAGCGTGGTAAACTCGTCGGTACCTGGAAAGGGGAGCCCCACCTATGACGTTCACGGTCGGTGACACGGTTGTCTACCCGCATCACGGTGCAGCCAAGATTGAGGCCATCGAAAAGCGGGTGGTCAAGGGCGTCGAGAGGGACTACCTCGTCCTGCGCGTGGCTCAGGGAGACCTGACCGTTCGCGTCCCCTCGGACAACGTCGACCTCGTCGGCGTACGCGACGTCGTCAACCAGGAGGGCCTGGACCGCGTCTTCGACGTGCTGCGCCAGCCATACACCGAGGAGCCGACCAACTGGTCGCGCCGCTACAAGGCCAACCTCGAGAAGCTCGCCAGCGGCGATGTCATCAAGGTTGCCGAGGTCGTCCGCGACCTCTGGCGCCGTGAGCGTGAGCGTGGCCTGTCGGCCGGCGAGAAGCGGATGCTCGCAAAGGCGCGCCAGATCCTTGTGTCGGAGCTTGCACTTGCCGAGAACACAAACGAGGACAAGGCAGAGGCGATCCTCGACGAGGTTCTCGCCTCCTAACCGGCGCGCCCGCGTCGGTGCCCTTCGGGGCGGCACCACTGCCGGGTCCTCGTGAGGAGGATTCGACAGCATGGCCCTGAAGCTCTCGCGCGTTCCTAGTGTCATGGTCGAGGCGCTGCGCCTCACCGTCGTCGTGTTCGGTGCCGGTGTCGGCTACGAGGTAGCCGACCGCATGGGCGCCCAGCCCTCGGGCGAGGTTCTGGGTCCGTTCTCCGGGCTCTGGCTCGGCGCCATCGTCGGAGCGATGCTCGGCTATGTCCTCGGTGGGGTGGTCGCGCGCCTGACCGTACGCACCCTCGACCGCGGCGAACGCGTCCTGGAAGGCCTCTCGCCCGAGCAGGCCATCGCGGGCACGTTCGGCGCGATGGTGGGCGCCGTCTTCGGGGCTGCGGTCACCTGGCCACTGTTCCTGCTCGGCCCTCCGCTGATCGTGATGCCGGTCTTCGTGTTCGTGGTCGCCTGCATCAGCTTCTTCGGCTTCCGCGTCGGCCGGGCACGGCGCGACGCCGTCATGCAGGCGGTCGGAGGCCGCGCCGGCCTCGCCACGGTCAAGCCCGCCTCGGTCACGCTGCCCCGCCTCGTCGACACCTCCGTCGCGATCGACGGACGCGTCCTCGACGTCGTCCGCTCAGGCTTCCTCCATGGCAGGTTCCTCGTGCCGCAGCCCGTCCTCGACGAGCTGCAGGCCATGGCCGACTCCTCCGACGAGCACCGGCGAGCCAAGGGCCGTCGCGGGCTCGACGTGCTCGAGGCCCTGCGTCACGAGCAGGGCGTGGACGTCCAGACCATCCACGACGAGGCCATCTCGGTGACCGACGTCGATGCCAAGCTCGTGCGCATGTCGATCGACCGCAACTGCGCGCTGCTCACCTTCGACACCAACCTCGCCAAGGCCGCGGCCATCGCTGGGGTCCGGGTGCTGAACCTGCACGGCCTCGCCCTCGCGCTGCGTCCCCTCGTGGTCGTGGGCGACGAGGTCGACCTCCACCTGCTCAAGGCGGGCAAGGAGCAGGGCCAGGCCGTGGGCTACCTCGACGACGGCACGATGGTCGTCACCGAGCACGCTCGGGACCGCGTGGGCCAGGATGTCCGTGTGATGGTCACCAGCGTTCTCACGACGGCCAACGGCCGGCTCGTGTTCGCCAAGCCGACGTCGACCGTCGGCGCCGCCCGGTGACGGTGACGGCAGCAGTCGTCCCGGCCGCGGGGCGGGGTGAGCGGCTCGGGCCCGGTGCCCCGAAGGCGCTGCGCCTGCTCGGCGGCGTACCCATGCTCGTGCACGCCGTCCGGGCCCTGGCCACGGCTCGGTCGGTCGACCTCGTCGTGATCGCCGCGCCCGAGGACGGCGTGGCCGATGTCGTGGCTCTCCTCGCCGCTCATAACCTCCTGGACGCCTCCCCCGGCGTCGCTCCGTCGATGGTGGTGTCCGGCGGTGAGACGCGCCAGGACTCCGTGGCGAGGGCGCTGGTGTCGCTTCCCGTCGAGGTCGACGTCGTTCTCGTGCACGACGCCGCCCGCCCGCTCGTGCCGTCGTCCCTCATCGATGCCGTCGCCGCAGCGGTTCGTGCCGGTGCACCGGCGGTCGTGCCGGGGATCCCCGTCGCCGACACCATCAAGCAGGTGGACGCCGACGGCACGGTAGTCGCCACCCTCGACCGTTCTGCGCTGCGTGCGATCCAGACGCCGCAAGGCTTCGCGCGTGCGGTCCTCACCGCTGCGCACGCGGCGTCCGACCCTGATGCGCCCGCCACGGACGACGCCGGCCTGGTCGAGGCGCAGGGTGTCGCGGTGCTCGTGGTGCCGGGTGACGAAGAGGCGTTCAAGGTGACGCGTCCGATCGACCTCGTGCTCGCCGAGGCCGTGCTCGCACGACGAAGGGCTGCTGGTGTCGTCAACTGAGCTTCCGCGCATCGGCGTCGGCGTCGACGTCCATCCCTTCGAGCAAGGCCGCAAGCTGTGGCTCGCGTGCCTCGACTGGCCGGGTGAGACGGGCGTCGCCGGTCACTCCGACGGCGACGTCGCGGCCCATGCCACCTGTGACGCACTGCTCTCGGCAGCCCGCCTCGGCGATCTCGGCTCGGTGTTCGGCACCGATCGCGAGGAGTGGGCCGGCGCCTCGGGTGCCGCACTCGTCTCGGAAGTCGTGCGGCTCCTCGCCGTAGACGGCTGGCGGATCGGCAACGTGAGCGTGCAGGTCATCGGCAACCGGCCCCGGGTCGGGCCGCGGCGACAGGCCGCCGAGGCGGCGATGTCGGAGCTCGTGGGCGCACCTGTGTCGGTGTCGGCGACCACGACCGACGGGCTCGGGCTCACCGGCCGCGGCGAGGGGATCGCCGCGATCGCCACGGCCCTCGTCGTCCGATCCTGATCACGCACGGTCACGCGCCACGCTGGGTTCGAGCGGAGACGGCTCCGGTGAGATCACTCAGTGTCACCCTGTGAGTTCCGTGACCGGCGCTACCGGCCGGTTATCGGGGCATCTGCGTGCGCGACGTACAGGCCTGACACAGGATGGATCGCATGCCGCCCACACTGACGGACGCTGAGAAGGCGTGGTTCGACTCCGCGGAGTTCGCGACCATCGCCACGATCGAGCCCGACGGCCGCCCCCACCTGTCGGTGGTCTGGGTCAGCCGCGACGGCGACGACATCCTCGTCTCCACCGTCGAGGGACGCCGCAAGCACCGCAACCTCCTCGCCGACCCGCGGTGCACCGTGCTCCTCTACCCCCGGGAGTCGCCGTACACGTACGTCGAGATCCGGGGCACGGCCTCGCTGACGCGTGAGGGCGGCCAGGAGCTCATCGACTCCCACTCGCACAAGTACCGCGGCACCGACCGCTACCCGGGCGACGACGGCACCGACAACGTCCGCACGGTCGTGCGGATCGTGGCCGACAAGGTCGTCCACTACTAGGTTCACCCCGCTCGGGCTGATCGACACTGCGCGAGGCAGTCACTCTCGGCGCCGGCCGCCCGGTCAGAGCAGTGGCCGGGAGCCCCCGCGCGCGCCGTTAGGCTTGCGTCCGTGACCCTGCGCCTGCATGACACCGCCTCCAGGGCGGTCCGCGACTTCGTCCCGCTCGCGCCGGGCAAGGCGTCGCTGTACCTCTGTGGCGCCACCGTGCAGGCCGCACCCCACGTCGGACACATCCGCTCGGGCGTCAACTTCGACGTGCTCGGGCGCTGGCTGCGTGCGACCGGCTACGAGGTCACCTTCTGCCGCAACGTCACCGACATCGACGACAAGATCATCGCCAAGGGCGAGGCCGAAGGCCGGCCCTGGTGGGCGGTGGCCACGGAGTTCGAGCGCGAGTTCGCCTGGGCGTACGACGTCCTCGGCTGCACGCGCCCGACCATCGAGCCACGAGCCACCGGCCACGTGCCGGAGATGATCGAGCTCATGGAGGCCCTCATCGCCTCCGACCACGCGTACGCCACGGGGAGCGACGTCTACTTCAACGTGGGCTCGTTCCCGGAGTACGGCGCTCTGTCGGGTCAGCGCCCGGACGAGATGCAGGCCGCCGGCGACAGCGTCGGCGACTCCCGCAAGCGAGACCCGCGCGACTTCGCCCTGTGGAAGTCGGCCAAGGAGGGCGAGCCCTCGTGGGCGACCCCCTGGGGCCGCGGGCGCCCGGGCTGGCACCTCGAGTGCTCCGCGATGGCTGCCAAGTACCTCGGCCCGGCGTTCGACATCCACGGCGGGGGGCTCGACCTGATCTTCCCCCACCACGAGAACGAGATCGCGCAGTCCAAGTCGCTAGGGCAGCCGTTCGCGCAGTACTGGCTGCACAACGCCTGGGTCACCACGAGCGGGGAGAAGATGAGCAAGTCGCTCGGAAACTCCTTGCTGGTCAAGGAGGTCGTGCACCGCGTGCGACCGATCGAGCTCCGCTACTACCTCGTGGCCGCGCACTACCGGTCGATGATCGAGTTCTCGTTCGAGGCGCTCGAGGAGAACGCCGTCGGCTTCCGTCGCATCGAGGGCTTCCTCGCGCGCGCGGCCGAGGCGCTCGGCTCGGTCGCCGTCGAGATCGACGGTGCGCCTCGACCGGCGGCGTTCGACGCCGCCATGAACGACGATCTTGGTGTGCCGCAAGGCCTTGCCGTGGTGCACGACACCGTGCGCGAAGCCAACGCTGCCCTCGCAGCCGGAGACCTCGACACGGTGCGTTCTGCGGCTGCGTCCGTGGTCGCGATGCTCGACGTGCTCGGCGTGAACCCGTACGCCGCACCGTGGAACACGGCCGGCTCGGGCGACGACGAGCAGCTGCGCACTGCGGTCGACCACCTCGTGGTCGGTCTGCTCGAATCTCGCGCGAAGGCGCGCGAGAGCAAGGACTGGGCCGCGGCCGACGCGATCCGGGACCAGCTGGGGACCGCGGGGATCGTCGTCGACGACACCGCCGGGGGCTCGCGCTGGTCGCTCGCGGACGGGAAGGTCGACTGATGGCCGGCAACAGCCAACGCAAGGGCGCGATGCGCAAGGACGGCACCAAGAAGGGGCAGGTCGTCGGATCCGGCGGTCAGCGCCGGCGAGGTCTCGAGCCCAAGGGCCCGACCCCCAAGGCCACCGAGCGCACCAAGCACCCTGCCGCGCGTCAGTCCCGCGCCGCCGCGAAGAAGACCGAGGCCGAGGCGCTGAAGGCACCGGCACCACGGTCGGGCGCTCGGGGTGGCACCTCGGTGCGCTCGCGCAAGGACGGCGTCGAGATGGTGTTCGGGCGCAACTCCGTGCTCGAGGCCCTGCGCGCAGCCGTCCCCGGCAAGGCGCTCTACGTCCAGCAGTTCCTCGAGAGCGACGACCGCGTGCGCGAGGCGTTCACGCTCGCGGCCGAGCTCCACGTGCCGATGCTCGAGGCCACCCGGGCCGAGCTCGACAAGAAGACCGCGGGATCGGTGCACCAGGGCCTGGTTCTCGAGGTCCCGCCGTACGAGTACTGCGAGGCCGGCGACCTTCTCGATCGCGCTGCTGCTGCCGGTGAGCCGGCACTGATCGTCGCGCTCGACAGCATCACGGACCCGCGCAACCTCGGCGCCGTCGTACGGTCGGCGGCGGCTTTCGGTGCGCACGGCGTGCTCGTTCCCGAGCGGCGTGCAGCCGGCATGACGGCGTCAGCCTGGAAGACCTCCGCGGGTGCTGCTGCACGCGTGCCGGTCGCGCGGGCCACCAACCTCACCCGCGCCCTCAAGGCGTACGCCGACGCCGGCTGCTTCATCATCGGCCTCGCTGCGGGCGAGACCTCGCTCGACGAGCTCGATCCCGACATCTCGACCGGGCCGATCGTGCTCGTGGTCGGCAGCGAGGGCGAAGGCTTGTCGCGCTTGGTGTCCGAGGCCTGCGACCTCATCGTCGGGATCCCGATGACGAGTTCGACCGAGTCGCTCAACGCTGGTGTCGCTGCGGGCGTCACGCTCTACGCCGTGAGCCACGCCCGCCGCAACGCCTGAGGCGTCGTCGCTCTCGACGACGCGCTGCATGCCTGCGGAACGCGGTGAGTCGCACCGTCGCGACGATGGATGCCGAGCAGTCACGTGTGCGTCGCGACGCGTTGCCCGTGTGACGCGTCAGCGCCTTTCGCCGTCGAGCGCTCTTCACGGACTCGATGAGCGCATACTCGCTCCATGGGCAGGCTTGAGCACATCGCGTGCGGCTACAGCGAGTACGCCCCCGGCTGCGACGACTGGGGATGCCTCGTGCACCGCATCGACTTCGCCGTACGCAAGGGTTGGACGCCTGGCACCTTGCAGTCGCGCCTCGACGCGTCCGTGTCGATGGCGCTCGACGACGCACTCCACACGGGTACGACGCGGATCGTGCCTGTCGCAGCCGACCGCCGAAACGCCTGAACCCCCACGGGTTTCGAGGCGCCGGCGTCATCGCTCGGGCTTCACTGCCCCGGAGTTGCGTCGACGGCGTCGAGCTCGGGCTGCTTGCGTCGGCGGTTGATGCGGTCGCCGAGCAACGGGAAGACCAGCACCGACAGCACGCCCGCGCCGACGAGTGCGGCTGCGCTCTCTGGGCGCATCACGCCGTTGTCCACCTGGATGGTCGTGATGGCGACCAGCAACGGCAGACAGCTGCCCTTGAGGGCGGAACGGGCGGCGGCTGTTCGGGCGTTACGGGAGTTCGAGCTCGCTGAGATCCATCTCGGCGGTCTCCTCGAACCTGATCCCCGGTGTAAGGCTGGGCGTGCCGAGTCGTTGCCCGAGCACCGCACGCTCGTCGGGCTTGTCGACCAGGATGTGGGCGACGTAGTCCGCCGCGGCGTCCCAGATCGTGACGTCCTCCTTCAGGCGCTCGCCCATGAACCACCGGTGCTCGAGCACCTCGTGGTAGACCTCCGCCGGCTCGAGCTTGCCGCGCAGCTCGGCGGGGACGAGCCCCGTGATCGGCTCGAAGCGCTCGGCCACCCAGCGGTGCGCCAGGACCTCTTCGCCGTCGTCGCGGACCGTCTCCTCGACGCGGAACGTGTCCAGGTCGTTGAGCAGGCGCCGGGCCTGGTTCTCCTCGACGTCCAGGCCGGTCAGGCGCAGCAGCCGCCGCGAGTGGTGGCCGACGTCGACGACCTTCGGGGTTACGCGCACGCAGTCGCCGGCGTCCTCGGACACGACCGAGAGCTCGGCGATGTCGAAGCCGAGGTCGTTGAGGCGGCGTACCCGGGCGTCGAGTGCGTGCCGGTCGCCGATGCTGATCGAGACCGGGCCCGTGACCTCGCGCCACAGGGTCTCGTACCGCTCGCGCACGATGGCCGACGTCGCGATCGGGTCGATGCTCGGGTGCAGGCGGCCTGAGGCTTCGACGTCGAGCAGCTCGCCGGCGACGTTGACCTCGGCGGTCTGAAGGTCGTACTCGCGCTGACCGTTGGAGAGCTTGTCGTGCATCTCGCCCGTCTCGGCGTCGACGAGGTACGCCGCGAACGCGCCGGCGTCGCGGCGGAAGAGCGTGTTCGAGAGCGAGCAGTCGCGCCAGAGGAACCCGACGAGGTGGAGCCTCACGATGAGCACGGCCAAGGCGTCGATGAGGCGGTGCATCGTCTCGGGGCGCAGGGTCGTCGAGAACAGCGCGCGGTAGGGGAGGGAGAACTGCAGGTGCCGCGTGATGATCGCGGCCGGAAGCTCCTCGCCGTCCGGGGTCGTGCGGCCTGCCACGATGCCGACGGGGTCGACGCAAGGGACGTCGCGGCGTCCGAGCTCGAAGAGCTGGTCGTACTCGTGCCGCGCGATCGGCTCGACCGTCTCCTTGACGGCGTACACCGCACTGCCGACGCGCACGAAGCGCACGATGTGGCGCGAGATGCCGCGCGGGAGGGCGACGAGGGTCGCCTCGGGCCACTCCTCGAGAGCGATCTCCCACGGCAGGAACAGCAAGTCGTGCTCACCAGCCGCAGCCGTCACACGAAGCGCCATGCCACTCCTCTTGCCGCGGTTCGGAATGAAGGCGACCTTCATCCACAACCTGCAGTGAAGGGAAGGATTGTTCGGCTCTATTGGATGAAGGTCGCCTTCATCGCAAACCGGGGAGGGGCTGGCGGCGCTGGTGCGCGGCCACCCCCTCCCGTGGGTGTTCAGGCGCCGAGGCGCTCGCCGGTGACGGCGTGGAACGCGTGCATGTGGTCGGACACGATCTCGACCTGGACCGTCTCGCCCTTGGCCGGCGGGATGCGGCCGTCGGTGCGGACGATGATGTCCTTCTCGTTGCCGTCGGCCGTGGTGACGTGGCCGTACACATAGGCGTCGGCGCCCAGGCTCTCGACGACGTCGACCTCGATCGGCCAGCCCTCGCCGTCGCCCACGATGCGCAGGTCCTCGGGACGGAACCCGATGGTGACCTCGCCCGAGCCCGCAGCCGCGGCCGAGGTGATCTCCGGCGCGAGGGGGATCAGCTTGGGCTTGCCGACCATGCCGCCGACGGTGGCGCCACCCTGGGCGAGCGGGACGGTGAGCAGGTTCATCGCGGGCGAGCCGATGAAGCCGGCGACGAAGACGTTGTTCGGGTGGTCGTACAGCTCACGCGGCGAGGCGCACTGCTGCAGGATGCCGTCCTTGAGCACCGCGACGCGGTCGCCCATGGTCATGGCTTCGACCTGGTCGTGCGTGACGTAGACCGTGGTGACGCCGAGGCGACGCTGCAGCGATGCGATCTGCGTGCGCGTCTGCACGCGGAGCTTGGCGTCGAGGTTCGACAGCGGCTCGTCCATGAGGAAGACCTGCGGGTTGCGGACGATCGCGCGACCCATGGCGACGCGCTGACGCTGACCGCCGGAGAGGGCCTTCGGCTTGCGGTCGAGGTACGCCGACAGGTCGAGGATCTTGGCGGCCTCGGCCACGCGGGTGGCGATGTCGTCCTTGCTGACGCCGGCGATCTTCAGGGCGAAGCCCATGTTCTCGGCGACGGACATGTGGGGGTACAGCGCGTAGTTCTGGAACACCATCGCGATGTCGCGGTCCTTGGGAGGCAGCATCGTGACGTCGCGCTCACCGATGCGGATCGCACCCTTGTCGACGTCCTCGAGGCCCGCGAGCATGCGCAGGCTGGTGGACTTGCCGCACCCGGAGGGCCCGACCAGCACGAGGAACTCGCCGTCAGCGATCTCGAGGTCGAGGGAGTCGACCGCAGGAACCGTGGAGCCGGGGTAGATGCGGGACGCCTTGTCGAACGTGACTGTAGCCATAGCAGAGTCAACCCTTCACCGGCAGGAACGTGCCGGACGATCCGTAGTGGAAGGACGCCGGACTGCTGCCCGGCTCTCGCACAGTAACCGGTTGCCGGCCGCTCGGATAGGGATCCGTGGGGATGGGCGCGACCTGGTGGGCGACGCCTGAGGCACTGCCGAGCGGTACGCCGGTTCGCGAGCCGCCAGAGGCTGCGGCGACGAGCCGTAGACGTCAGCGGGTCGCGGTCGGGCCGGCCAGCCAGGCGGCTCGCTCGGTCGCAAGCACGGCGAGCACCTCGACGACCACGTGCGGATCGGGCACCCGGTGCTCCGCGGCGGTCGCACCCGGGCCGACCTTCACGCCGACGTCGCCGTGAGCCAGGCGCTCGAAGGCGGTCTCGTCCGTGACGTCGTCGCCGAGGAACACCGTGGTGCTGGCGGCCGTACGGCGGCGGAGCACGTCGAGCGCCGATCCCTTGTCGGCGGCGACGACCGAGAGCTCGAGCACCTCCTTGCCCGCGATCGCCGAGACGCCGGGGAGCATGGCCGGGCCGGCGCGCAGGGCACCGAGCACGCGTGCAGCGTCCTCGCGCGCGGCGGCGCGTACGTGAACGGCAACACCGGCGGGCTTCGGCTCCAGGTCGACGCCGACCACCCCAGCAGCTACCAGGCGCACGGCCTCCAGGAGCGCCTCACGCCGGGCCAGGGTGTCGTCGTCCGGCTCCTGCGCCTGATCGTGCACCTCGGCTCCGTGGCTGCCCACGAGCAGCACGCCCTCGGGCAGATGAGCCACCGCGGCGAGGTCACGCAGAGCGCGGCCCGACACCACGGCCACCGTGGTGTCGCGCAGCGCGGTCAGCACGCCCAGCGCATCGAGCGACGCGGGCAGTGCGCGCGCGGCGTCGCGGTCGGCCACGATCGGCGCGAGGGTGCCGTCGAAGTCGCAGGCGACGAGCAGGTACGGCGCCTGCGACGCAGTGCTCAGCGCTGCCCGCAGCAGCGGCTCGAGGGCGTCAGCGGTCACGTGGCGCCTTCGGAGGCCTTGAGCGCCGCGAGGAACGAGTCGGCCCAGCGTGCGACGTCGTACTCGAACAGGTGCTCGCGCATCGCCTTCATGCGCATGCTGAGGTCTGAGGGGTCGCCGCGCATGGAGTCGACGAGCGCCTGCTTGATGCCCTCGGCGTCGTACGGGTTCACGAGGAACGCATCGGTGAGCTCGACGGCGGCGCCGGCGAACTCCGACAGCACGAGCGCGCCGGTGCCGTCGACGCGCGAGGCGACGTACTCCTTGCACACCAGGTTCATGCCGTCGCGGTAGGGCGTCACGAGCATGACGTCGGCCGCAAGATAGAAGGACACGAGGGTCTCGCGGTCGAACGGCTGGTGCAGGTACTGGATCGGCGGCGGACCGAGGGCACCGTGGTCGCCGAGTGCACGGCCGACCATGAGCTCGATCTCGTTGCGCAGGCGCTGGTAGTCCTCGACGTTCTCGCGGCTCGGAGTCGCGATCTGAACGAACACGGCCTCGCCCGGCTCGATCGTGCCGCCCTCGAGCAGCTCGGTGAACGCCTTCAGGCGGATGTCGATGCCCTTGGTGTAGTCGAGGCGGTCGACGCCGAGCAGTACCCAGCGGGGGTTGCCGAGCTTCGCGCGCAGCTCGATCGCGCGGTCCTGGATCTCGGCCGTGCGCGCCATCGCGTCGTACTCGCGCGTGTCGATGGAGATGGGGAACGCACCGACCGAAACACGGCGTACGCCGGTGCCGCGGGTGGAGTCGGGCACCTCGACGCCGGTCTCGTCGAAGTCGAGGCCGAGCAGCTGCCCGGTGAGGCGCAGGAAGTTGCCCGCAGCGCCTGGTGTGTGGAAGCCGACGAGGTCGGAGCCCAGCAGGCCCTCGACGATCTGGCGTCGCCACGGCAGCTGCATGAACAGCTCCTCGGGCGGGAACGGGATGTGCAGGAAGAAGCCGATGCGCACGTCGGGTCGCATCTCGCGCAGCATCTGCGGCACGAGCTGCAGCTGGTAGTCGTGCACCCACACGGTCGCGCCCTCGGCTGCGAGGTCGGCGACGCGTCGCGCGAAGCGTCGGTTGACGGCGACGTACGGATCCCAGTGGTGCCGGTGGTAGACGGGCGTCGCGATCGCGTCGTGGTACAGCGGCCAGATCGTGGAGTTGCTGAAGCCCTCGTAGAAGCCCTCGAGCTCCTCGCGCGTCAGCTCCACCTCCGACAGCGAGCACGGGCCGACGTCATCGGGCATCGGCTCGAGCTCGCGCCCGAGGTCGTCGGTCGAGTAGGGGTCGGGGGCGAAGCGGCCGGACCAGCCGATCCAGACGGCGTCGTGCTCGCGGAGCACGGGCTCCAGCGCGCTGACGAGGCCACCCGGTGAGCGGGTCCACGCGATGGTGCCGTCGGGCTGCTCGTCCGCGGACACCGGCAGCCGGTTCGCGACGACGAGGAAGTCGTAGGAATCGGTCATCTCATGACAGTAGGTGCCCGGCGCACCGCGTGGTCAAACCCCGATGTGCCCGCTGAGCGGGCGCGTGTGGGATGAGGCACATCCACATCACTCTGCGTGCCCAGTGGCTCACCCGAGCGCCTCGAGCAGCGTGCGGAGCGACAGCAGCCCGTCGTGGACATCGGTGAAGCGCGTCGTCAGCGGTGCGAGACCGACCCGGATGCCGTCAGGGTGCCGGAAGTCCGGGATCACCCCTCGATCGGTCAGGGCCTGGCTGAGCGCCAGCGCGTCGGGATGGCGCAGCGTCACGTGCGCGCCGCGCTGGTCCGCCTCGCGCGGGCTCGCGACCGTGACGCCGTACGGCGTGAGCCAGGAGTCGGCGAGGTCGATGCAGTACGACGTCAGCGCCGTGGACTTCGCGCGGACGGCGTCCATGCCGGCGTCCTCGAGGAGTGCGACGCCTGCGTCGACGGCGGCCAGCGCGATCGCGGACGGCGTCCCTGTCATGAACCGGCGGATGCCAGGGGCGGGCGCGTAGTCGCCCGTCATCGCGAACACGTCCTCGTGGCCCATCCACCCCGGGATGGGGTTGGACATCGTCGCGTGGTGCTCCGGAGCCGCCCAGATCCAGGCCGGGGCGCCGGGGCCGCCGTTGAGGAACTTGTACGAGCAGCCGACGGCGAAGTCGGCGCCGACGCCGGGGAGGTCGAGCGGGATGGAGCCTCCTGCGTGCGAGCAGTCCCAGACCATGAGGGCGCCGTACTCGTGGACGACCGCAGTGATGCCTGCGAGGTCGGCGATCGCGGCGGAACGGTAGTCGACGACGGACAGCAGCACGACGGCCACGTCGTCGTGCAGGCCGGCCGCGACGTCGGACGCGGTCACGGGAGAGGTGGACCACGGTGCGGCCGGGTCGAGCGGGCCGAGCCACTTCGCCGAGCCGCCGCGCGACCGCGCGACCTCGGAGGCGACGTACCGGTCGGTCGGGAACTCGCCCCGGTGCGCGAGCACGGTGGAACGGCCGGGCCGCAGCGACATGGCGGCTCCGAGCACCTTGAACAGGTTGACGGTGGTGTTGTCGCAGACCACCGTCTGGCCGGGCCCGGCACCGAGCAACGCGGCACCGAGCCGGTCACCGACCTCGAGCGGGCGGTCCATCCACCCTTCGCTCCAGGAGCGGATGAGCCGGTCGCCCCACTCCTCGGCGACGACGGTCGCGATCGCATCCGGCGTCGCCGCGGGCAGCCGGCCCAGCGAGTTGCCGTCGAGGTACACCACGCGCGGGTCGCGGATCTCGAACCTCAGCCGGAACCCGGCGAGCGGATCAAGATCGTCGAGGTGCTCGGCGTACGTGCGGGTCGTGGCGTCGCTCATGACGTGAGGCTGTCATGCCTCGGCCGAGTTCGCGTGGGTCTGGCCGCAGGCCGCACGGTCGTTGCCGTGGCAGGGCGTGCGGGTCGGTGACGTCAGAGCGGGCGGCGGCGCTCAGCCGATGGAGCCGGCGGCCGGGGCGGGTCCCACCGCAGCCCCGGCGCCGGCGGTCTTCGTCCCCGCCGCGACCGTCACCTTCTCGCCGGCGACGGGGAGCACCCGGCGAGCGACGAGGAAGGTGTGCGAGCCGGTCGTCGGGAAGCCCCAGAACTGCTCCACCTTCGCGACGTCGCCGCACGAGTTGGTGTGCAGCATCCACGGCGTGCCGCCACCCGGGGCGCCGAGGTACATGACCACGTGCTTGTAGGGGCAGCCGCCCTGGGGGCAGGTGTCGTAGAGGACGAGGTCGCCGGGGCGCAGTGCCTTCGTGGCGACGTACGCGTAGTGCGGGTCGAGCGCGACGCCGTCCCACGGCACCATGTTGCGCGTCGACGGCGCCCACGTCTCGCCCGCGGTGTTGAGCCCTGCACCCTCGGCGTACGCGCGGGAGAGGAACGACGAGCAGTCCGCGCGGAAGGGCAGCATCCGGCCGACGCCACCGCAGGCGTAGGCGGCACCGAGGTGCTGGAACGCCCACGTGATGGCGAGCGCAGCCTGCGGTGTGGCGGCGCGCTTCACGGCGTACCGGCACAGCGCCGCGGCCCCGATCCCCTCGGAGCCGTCGCGCAGGGTGGCGGGAACGTCGACGGTCGGGCATCCCTCCGACCCGACGGCGACCTGCGGGGCCACGAGTCCGAGGCGTGCGAGCTGCGCGCGCGCGTTCACGATCTCGCGCTCGACGCGGCGGGCATCCACGGATGCCGTGTCGCGCTTGGCGATCACGGCCCGCAGCGCCTCGACGGCGCTGGTGCGCGCGACCTCGGCGACTGCCAGGTCGAGGGCAGCCTGCTCGGCGCCGCGGACCACCTGCGTGGCGGCACCGCGCATCGCGCGCAGGTTGTAGAGCCGCTCGAGCATGCCGTCGGGGCCGAGGGTCATCACGGTCGCGAGGTTGGCGACGCCCTCGTCGCCCTGCTGGTAGAGCTCGCGTACGACGTCGGTGGCGTCCCCGTCAGCGACGGCGGTGGTCTGTCGTGCCACCGCGACGTCGAGTGCGGCGCGCATCGCCGACTGCGAGGCGAGCACGACCGCGAGGTCGGCCGACGCGCGGGCCGCGCGAGCCTCCTGCACGTCGGCGAGCAGCGCCTCGAGGGCCGCGCTCTGACGGAGGTACTCGTCCACCTGCCCGAGGGCGGGCGTGACACCGTCGTTCGGCGGCAGGGGCTCGACAGGATCGATGCGGTCGGGCGCGGCCGGCGGGTCGGTGCTGGGTGCGGGGACGACCTCGCTGGACGCCGTCGGCAGCGGCACGGTGGGCGGAGGCGCAGGAATGGTCGGGTCGGTGCTGCTGGGCGAGGGGACCGCCTCGGTCGCGCTCTCGCTCGGCGTCGGCTGCGTGCTCGGGGTGGGCGTCAGCGCCGCAGTGTCGGACGGCGTCGGCACCGTGCCTGCCGATGCGAAGCCGACCGGCGCCAGGACGGCGACCGCACAGGCGGCGACGACGACGGCGAGACGGGGGCGGACGAGCACCCGCCCATCCCCTCGCACCGCCACGACCTGCGGGCAGCCCGTGGCTGAAGGGAAGGTGTCCGATGGGTGACGAGACGACGTTGCCGGCGCCGCGCCGCCTCGCGCTCGACGCGGTCAGAGCTGCTCGGCGATGTCCTTGATCGCGGCCAGGCGGCGGTCCCACTCGGCTCCCAGGGCATCGAGGCGACGCGCGGTGGCGCTGAGCTGGGAGCCCAGCACGCGGTACTTCACCTCGCGCCCTGCTCGCACTGGTTCGACCAGCCCCACCTCGTGCAGGACGGCGAGGTGACGCGCGATCGCCTGCCGCGTCACGGGAAGGCGGGCCGCGAGCGCCGACGCCGAGGCTTCCCCCTCACCGAGCGCCTGCAGGATGCTCCAGCGTGTCTCGTCGCCGAGGGCTGCGAACACGGGAACGAGCGTCACCGTCACGAGGCGCCCTCGACCAGCGCCACGAGCTTGTCGAGCTCGCCGTCCCAGCCCTCGCGGTGGCTCTCGAGATTGCCGGCCGGGTCCGACGTGCGGTCGAAGCCGGTCTCGACCACGGTCAGCTCGGTGCCGCCGTCGATCTCGACGAGGGTGAACGTGAACACGGTCGACGTCGCTTCGTCGAGCTGGTCGGGCAGCTGACCGGCTGCGTCGTCGTTGCACCAGCGGTAGGAGACGAGGCGCGGAGGGTCGACCGCCTCGATGCGGACCGGCACAGTGCCGTAGCCCTCCCAGGTCAACGTGCCGATCGCCCCGGCGCCGGCGCCCGAGAACTCGGCCTGGCCGAACCAGCGCGAGATGTGCTCGGGCTCGGTGACGGCGGCCCACACCTTCGCCAGCGGTGCGGCGATGGTGATCGTGCGGGTGACGGTGAACGCAGCTGCGTCGATCACGGACGGCTGCACGTGGTGGGTGGTCATGGCGGCGGCTCCTTCACGCACCGGGCCGCACCGGTCGACGCGGCCATCTGCAACCGAAGAATTGCACATGCTCGAGGGTTGTGCAACCCCCGAGTTGCAGGCCGCCACGCGCTGCCGACGGGCCCGGGCTAGCGGGCGGTCAGCAGCCCGTCCAGCAGCGCCCGGAGGCCGAGGTCGAACTGCGCATCGCTCACCCACTCCGTGCGATCCACCTCGCTCGCGGCGGCCAGGGTGTCGGCCTCCGGAGTGACCCGCTCGGCGAAGGCGCCGAGGCTGCCCGGGAACCCGCCGTCGACCCGGCGTGGGGCGGCGAAGACGCCGAACCCCAGGGCGTAGATCGACACGGCGTTCCACGCGCGCGTGGCGTCGTCGACGGTGAGGCCGAGCTGGACGAAGGCGCCGAGCACCCTCTCGCCCATGCGGTAGGCGCTGGGGCCGAGCGAGGGGCGCAGCACGAGGGCCGGCACGAGCGCGGGGTTGTCGACGACCTCGTCACGGATGCCGCGCGCGACCCGCTCGACCGCCGTCCGCGGGGCGACCCGCGGCCCGGGGATCGGCACGCGTGCGGTCAGCCGGTCGAGCAGGCCGTCGAGCAGGTCGTCCTTGTCGTGCACGTGCCGGTAGAGAGCCATCGGTACGACGCCGAGCCGCTGAGACAGCGCACGCATCGAAAGGCCGTCGGTGCCCTCGGCGCGGATGAGCTCCCACGCCTCGTCCAGGACGCGTTCGCGGGTGAGCGTCGTACGGGGCTTCCGGGGGGCGCTTGACATGTGTACACCGTACACCTCACACTCGGCCTACGCGAATGTGTACGCCGTACACAACACCTCAGAAGGAGCTCGACATGATCAGGAAGCCTTGGCTCTTCGCCCTCACGTTCCTGGCGTTCCCGCCCGCCGGCCTCGTGGCGCGCGCCGTCGTCGGACCGGTCGACTCGGTCGTCGCAGCGCTGGTCGGCGGTGCGGTCGTCGGAGCGATCGTGGGTGCTGCGCAGTGGGCGGTGCTGCGCGAGGTCGTCCGGCCGTGGTGGATCGCGGTCACCGCTGCAGCGGTGTCGCTCGGCCTCGGTGCCACGGCGGCGATCGGCCTGGTCAGCACCGAGCGCGGCGACCTGCTGGCCATCGGCGCGATCGTGGGCGTGGCCGTCGGCGTCGCCCAGTCCTTCCTGATGCCTGCCACGATGCGGATCCGCTGGGCCGTGGCCGTGTCGGTGCTGTGGACGATCGCCTGGCAGGTCACGGCCGTCGTCGGCGTCGACCTGAGCCAAGGCTGGGCCGTGTTCGGCGCGTCGGGGGCGATCGTCTTCGCGGCGTCGATGGCCGGCGTGCTGGCGGTGTCCGGTCGTCGTGCAGCCGTGGCGGTGACGGCATGAGCGCCGCCGTGGTGCTGCTCGTCGCCGTACCGATCCTGTTCAACCTGGCGTTCGCCGAGCTCGGTCGCACGTTCTCCTACCCCGACGTGCTGCGCCGTCCCGCGGCGGAGGTGCTCGAGCGCGTGCGCGACGGCGGTACCGGTCTCACGGTGCGCTGGTGGGCCTTCCTGCTGTCGGCACTGCTCATGGTGCCGCTGGCGGTGCTCACCACCGACGCCCTCGGGCTGACGGGGGGCCTCGCGCAGTTGGTCACGACGCTCGGCGTGCTGGCCGCCCTCGTGCAGGTGCTCGGCCTCGTCCGATGGGTGCAGGTCGTGCCCTGGCTCGCTCGTCGTCACGAGGAGGCAGACGACGCCGGCAAGGCAGTGATCGAGTCCGAGCTCGCACTGCTCAACCGACTGCTCGGGGTCGCCGTCGGCGAGCACCTCGGCTACCTGCTCACCGGAGCCTGGACCTTCGCCCTCGGCCTCGGGCTCCTGACCACGACGCTGCCGGTCGCGCTCGCCGTCGCCGGTCTGGCGCTCGGGGTGCTCCTCGCGCTGTGCTCCCTCGAGTTCGTGGGCAGACCCGGAGAGAAGGGGTGGCGTGCGGCCGAGGCGGCGACGCCGTTCGTCTACATCGCGTGGTCGGTCTGGCTCGTCGCGCTGGGCGTCCTGATCGCCCTCGCGTGAGGGAGAACCAGGGCGCTCGCGCGACCGACTACCCTGGTCCGGCGCTCGTCGAGGGCGCAGGCCGGCGTGGCGCAACTGGCAGCGCACCGCTCTTGTAAAGCGGGGGTTAGGGGTTCGAGTCCCCTCGCCGGCCCCGAACTCGATCGGATCGCTACACGTATCCGGGCGAGGTGTAGCCGAGGCCTGCGCTCTGGCCGTACGCCTCGGGGGCGCGCCCCACGGTCACACCCGACCAGGCGCCGGCGTTGGGCCAGAGCCCGCCGTTGCTGATCCTCGACCCCGAGACGTAGATGTCGCTCGTGCGGATGGAGTACGACCCGCTGTCGCGCCAGGCGAGGTAGACGCCGTCGCCGGTGAGCGACATGCGGTGCAGCGACCAGTCGTAGACCGGGGCGCTGTCGTGCTGGTTGGGCAGCAGGAACATGCCCTGGTAGTGCGTGCTCGCCGACAGGCCGTCGACCTGCAGGATCGCCGGGCCGGCCCACGCCTGGATGATGTCGGCGTGGTTCGTGGCGTACGAGCCGGTGAGCGTTCCGTTGATCGCGATGTTCTGCAGCACGACCTTCGCACCCGGTGAGGCGATGTCGATGCCCTCGGTGAGCGCATTCGTCGTCGAGGAGATGAAGCGCACGCCCTCGACGTACGTCGTGCCGTTCGGCGTCGCGTCCTTGAGGTACATCGCGCGTCGCACGCCCGCGTCACCGTCGCCGACATCCACTGTGCCGCCGACGATCACGACGTTGCGGCCGCCCACGATCGTGAGTCCGAGCGCGTTGCGCAGCGGGCGGTTGGTCGGCAGCGTGAGGACGTAGTCGCGGTTGACGTCGAGCGTGATGCGCGTCGAGCCCTCCGGGAACGCGACGACGAGCGGGTTGCTCAGCGCGGGCGGCGCGAAGCGGAGCGCGGACGTGCTCGAGGGCGGCGGCGTGTACGGCGGAGGTGTGTACGGAGGCGTGGGCGTCGACGTCGTCGGTGCGGGGGTCGTCGTCGTCGGGTCGGGAGTGGGACCGGGCGTGAACTCCGGCGTCGGCGTCCCCGGGTCGAACGTGGGCGTCGGCTCGGGCGTCGGGGCATCGGTGGGGGACGGGTCGGTGGGGGACGGAGTGGGTGACGGCGTCCACTCGATCGGCACCGGCGGGATCTCGACGGGCACGTCGCTGCTCGGCGCCCCGGTGCTGGTGGACGTCGTCGGGGTGCCGTCGTCGTCGACCGGCGGGAACCACGGGGTCAGCGCCGACACCCGCGCGGCGTCGATGGGCGTGTCGAGCCCGGTGACGATGACGGCGCCGGTCTCCGAGGTGGTGACCTGGATCGGGTCCGCGACGGCGGGCAGGGTCTCGCCAGTGACAGGGTCGATGACGGTGACGCCGGCTCCCGAGCTGCCGGCCCCGGGAGCGCTTCCGTCAGCCGACCCGACGACCGAGTGCGTGAAGCCGAGCGCGCGCGCCGCCTCCGCGCCCCCGTCGCGCAGCACCGGCGCCGCCACGATCGTGAGGCCGAGAACGGTGAGGGAGACGAAGACGGGGACGGTGCCGACCGGGCGGCGGCCGGCCGCCGCGTGCCGCGGGGCGTGGACGCGCGCGTGCGCCCCGACACCGGGGCGCGCCTGGTGGCGACCTCCCGGGGTCGCGCTGTGGCGTGCTTGCTGCACGTCGCCTCCCTGCCTCATCCGTTCGTCGCAGGACGTTAGGCCGAACGGGTGAACGGGAGACAAACGCAGGAGGTCCGGCGGCGAGGGGGCGACCCAGGTGACATCCGCGCGCGTCGAATCTCGACGCGGCGCGACAACGTCGTCGCCCTCTGTGCTCGATCCCGCTAGCGTCGCCGGATGAGCATCGCCGTCGCGACCAGCCCGGACACGGTCGCGGCGATCCAGCGTCGCAGCGTCCGGACGCTCTCCGCGGCGGCCGTTGCGGGCGGCATCGCGGCCGCGGGGGCCATCCCGGCCGGAGCCCTGATCGCAGCCTCGCTGGCCAGCGACGCCGTGGCCGGCCTGGCGCAGACAACCGGCGTGATCGGGGCCGCAGCCCTCGCCCTGCCGCTCGCGCGCATCGCCCTGAGCCGTGGTCGTCGCGCAGCTCTCACCCTCGGCTACAGCCTGGGGGCGGTGGGTGCGGTCGTCGTCGTGGTGGCAGGTGCCACGCGGTCCCTGCCCCTGGTGTTCGTCGGCTGCTTCTTCGTGGGGGTCGCGTCCGCGGCTGGTCTTCAGGCGCGGTACGCCGCCACCGACCTCGCGCCGCCGTCGCACCGGGCACGTGCGCTGGCGATCGTCGTCTGGGCGGGGACGGTCGGCGCCGTCCTCGGACCCAACCTGCTCGAGCTCTCCGGTCGCGCGGCGGTCGCGCTCGGACTGCCGCAGCTGACCGGTCCCTACCTCACCGCCGCGCTCATGCTGGTGATCGCCGTGACGGTGCTGCAGATGGCTCTCCGCCCCGACCCGTACCTCCTGTCGCGAGCACTGACCCAGGAGGCGACGGGAGTCGCGCCGCCGAAAGCCCTTCTGCGCGAAGGCATCGAGCACCTGCGCCGACACCGACGTGCCGTGCTCGGAGTGTGCTCTGTGTCGCTCGGGCACGTCGTCATGGTGATGGTCATGGTGATGACGCCCGTCCACATGCGCCACGTCGACGTCTCGTTGCAGCTGATCGGTCTCGTCATCTCGGTGCACGTGCTCGGGATGTATGCCTTCTCGCCCGTCGTCGGCTGGCTGGTCGACCGCTTCGGCCGCGTCCCGATGATCCTGGTGGGCGCGGCGATCCTCCTCGTGTCGTGCGTCGTGTGCGGCCTCGCGCCGTCCGACAACGTGCCGGTGCTCGCCACGGGCCTGTTCTTGCTGGGCCTCGGATGGTCGTTCACGCTCATCGCCGGCTCGACGCTGGTCACCGACGACGTCGAGGAGAACGAGCGACCGTCGGTGCAGGGGCTCTCCGACCTCTTCATGAATGTCGCCGCAGCCGGGGGAGGTGCGGTCGCGGGCTTCATCGTCGCCGGTGCGTCGTACGCCGTGCTGTGCGCGGTGGCGGCCGTGCCGGTGCTCGCGCTCGTCGCCATGACGGCGAGCCCGTCCATGCGCCGTCCGTCCGTCGCCGTCTCATGAGCCGGCTGCCGCTCGCCGTCCCGTTCGGCGCCACCGCCAGTCGTCCGACGTGGGAGGCGCTGCCGAGGGAGGTTCGCGCGCTGATCGAGGAACGCGCTGGATCGGCTGTGCTGCAGTCGATCTCGCAGGGCGCGGGATTCACGAGCGGGTTCGCCAGCCGACTCGTCCTCGCCGACGGCAGCCGCCTGTTCGTGAAGGCCGCGTCGTCGGAGCTCAGCGAGGTGGCGCACCCGTCGTACGTCCACGAGGCCGAGGTGGTCTCCGCGCTGCCCGTCGAGGTGCCCGCGCCACGGGTGCGCTGGGCGGAGCACGTCGGCACCTGGGTGGTGCTGGGGATCGACGACGTCGAGGGGCGCAGCCCGCAGCGGCCCTGGCAGAGCGACGAGCTCGAGCTCGTGCTGGCCGCCCTCACCGGGCTCGCGACTGCTCTCACCCCCGTGCCTGCATCACTCGGGACGATCGCGCCCGTGTCTGAGTACGACGACGAGATGTCGTTCTGGCGCAAGCGTTCTGCAGGCG
This sequence comes from Candidatus Nanopelagicales bacterium, assembly GCA_038316965.1. GTDB lineage: Bacteria > Actinomycetota > Actinomycetes > S36-B12 > CAIYMF01 > Longivirga. The sequence continues at coordinate 33,344 of JBBQAY010000008.1, read as the reverse complement.
ACCCCGTCGCGCTGAGCCGACCCCTCGCGCCCGCATGGGAGGCGCGACTCCCTGGGCTCGCGGCGCTCGAGTCGGAGTGGACGACGCTGTGCGACGGCGACACGGCCACGCACTTCGACCTGCGCGACGACAACGTGCTCCTCACCGCCGACGGTCAGGTGCTCGTCTGCGACTGGAAGTGGCTGACGCGCGGCGCGGCCTGGCTCGACCTCGCCGGCCTGCTCGTCAGCGCCCACGGCGACGGGCACGACGCCGACACGCTCTGGCGCTCGCACCCGTTGTCTGCCGGAGTGCCCGCCCGTGCGCTCGACGCCTTCCTCGCGGCACTCGCCGGGCTGTTCGTCGAGTACTCAGCCCACGAGCGCGATTCACGGTCACCGTGGCTACGGGCCCACCAGGCCTGGTGGCGCGACGCCTCGCTGTCGTGGCTCGCTGCGCGACTGACGTAGGGCCTGACGCGGTCGCGACGGTGCCGCCTCCCGAGCGACGAGGGGCGCGGCCGTAGGGTACGGCCGTCGTCGGCGGGATCTGCGCCTCGACGTGCAGTGACGCCACCCCGCACGGATCTGGAGCCGCCTCGATGCTCGACGACGACGCGCCGTCCGCCCAGGGCGCGCCCGGCGTGGAGCGGCGTACGAGCGCCGTCGAGATGCGCCGCATCACGGCCGCGATCATCGTGTCGGCTCTGGGCACCTGGAGCTACAACGTCGCGATCGCTGTGTACGCGTACCAGGTCACGGGGTCGACCGCGTGGGTCGTCGCGGCGACCGTCGGCCGGTATGTCCCCGCCCTGTTCATCGCCTCGCTCGGTTCCCGGTGGTCGTCCCGCTTCCCCCGTCGCACGGTGGCGGTGGTGTCGGACGTCGTGTGCGCGCTCGCCATGGTGCTGCTCACCGTCGTCGCGTCGACCGGCGGCTCGCTCGTGGTTGCCATCGCGCTTGCTGCGGTCAGCTCGGGGCTCGCCCGCGTGCAGAGCTCGGCGGCGCTGTCGCTCGCGGCCGACGTCGTGGTCGAGAGTGAGCTCGTGCGCCGCATGGCCTTCATCGGGACGTCGGAGGCGGTGGCTACGGCGGTGGGTCCGGCCCTCGCGTCCGCGGTGCTGCTGGTCGCATCGCCGGCCTGGCTCTTCCTGCTCAACGCCGTGACCTTCATGGCGAGCGCGGTGCTGCTGCTCGGCGTCAGGGACCGGCGTCGCCGGGCGTCGGCGGGCGCGGCGCGGGCGGCCTCGCCTGGTGCCCGGGCCACGGTCCTCGCGACCGTCCGGCCGCTGCTGGTCCTGCGCACCATCGCCGCTGCGGTCTACGGCGCCGACATCGTGCTCCTGGCGGTCATCGCGACAGAGAACATCGGCTCGGGCACCAGTGGCTACGGCTGGCTGCTCGCCGCCGCCGGAGTGGGCGGACTCCTCATCGCCATGGTGCTGCGACGTCACGAGGGCAGCGGTCGCGTGACCCCGACTGCCATCGTCGGCATGGCGCTGTACACCATGCCGTTGCTGGCATTCACGGTGATCGCCGGTCTGCTGCCGAGCCTGCTCGCGCAGACGGTGCGCGGCATCGGCTGCGTGCTCGTGGTGACCCTGGTGCTGACGGCACTCCAGCGCGGCGTGCCGTCCGAGCTGTCCCAGGAGGTTTTCGGGCAGACGCACTCGCTGGTTCTCGTCGGCACGGTCATCGGGTCGCTCCTCGCCCCGCTGCTGCTCTCGACCGTCGGGCTGGACGCGACGCTCTGGCTGCTCGCGGTGGTGCCGGTCGTCGCCACCCTGGCACTCCTGCCTGGCCTGCGGCGGTTCGACGGGACGACCGACCTCACCGCCGAGATGCTCGACCCGGTGGTGCACACGCTGCGCGGGCTCACCCTGTTCCAGGACGCGAGCCGGTGGACCTTGATCGAGGTGGCCGACCGGGTCGAGCCGTTCGGCGTCCCTGCCGGCGAGGTGCTGGTCGCCCAGGGAGACCCCGCGGACGCCCTGTACGTCCTGGTCGACGGCGAGGTCGAGGTGACGACGCTCGGCCCCGACGGCCTGCTGCGGCTGCGGACGATGGCGGCCCCGTCGTACTTCGGCGAGATCGGGCTCATCCAGGGCGTGCCGCGCACGGCGACGGTCACGGCCACGACCGCGGCGACGCTGTGGCGGATCCCTGCGGACGCGTTCCTCGACGCGGCCGGTCAGGCGGGCATCTCCGGCGCACTGTCCGACAGCGTGCGCGTGCGGCTGCGGAACACCCCCGGTTCCGTGTCTGTGCTCGAGGCCTGACCAAGGACCGGGTCTGCCCCCGAGCGTGACCTGAGAGTCAGGTCGAGATCGAGACGCACGGGTCGGCCCTCGGCAGCCCGGATCGGGCTGCGCAGTGCGGCGTCGTGACCGTTCATGTTTCCAACTCCGGTCGTTCACCTTCCCGTCGGCCCCCGTCCCGCGCGGCTCGACACGCTGCCGCTGCTGCAGGGACCGCCTGTGGCTTGCCGTCGCGCTCAGAGGGGCTCACGCCGTGTCCACTCCCCGGTTCCAGCTCGTCCCGGGTGGTCGCCTGGTGCACGAGCCCGCTGCCGGGGGAGTCGGGTGGCGGCTCCTGGGGGCCAACAACCGTGAGCTGGGCCGAGCCGCGCTCGCCTACCCGGACGCCGAGGCCGCGCTGTCGGCGGTGCAGGACGTCCGCGATCTCGCGTCGACCGGCGTCGCCCACATCGTCCACGACCCGTCCACCGGGGCGTGGGCCTGGCATCTGCAGTCGCCCGAGGGACGGGTTGTGGCGACGTCCGGGCGTGGGTTCCGGCACGAGCGCGAGTGCCGCTACAACCTCGAGCAGTTCCGCGGCATCGCGCCGACCGCTCCGGCGGCCGACACGGGCACCACCACCGAGTTCCCGTGGCAGCGGCTCTCAGCCGATGTCCTTCCTGCAGAGAGCGCCTCATGACCACGACCGTCGAGGACCAGGGCACCGGGGTCGATTCCGGTATCGCGATCGGCGAGCCGCGGCCGCGACCGAAGCAGGGCCCGCCCGTCGGGCGGCAGACCGTGGCCGACCGCGTCTTCCGAGCGGTGCTGCGTATCAGCGGCGTCTTCGTGCTGCTGGTCATGCTGGCGGTCGGCATCTTCCTGGCCTTCCGCGCCGCGGAGGCCATCGGGGCCGCCGGCTGGAGCTTCCTCACCACCGCGGCCTGGGATCCCGACTCCGGCAGCTTCGGCATCGCCGCAGTGCTCACGGGCACGATCCTGGTCGCCCTCGTCGCGGTGTTCTTCGCCTTCCCCCTCGCCTTCGGCACGGCGCTGTTCATCTCCGAGTACGCGCCGCTGCGGATCAAGCGGCCGCTCATCACCCTCGTCGACCTCATGGCCGCTGTCCCGTCCATCGTCTTCGGCATCTGGGGCTTCCTGCTCCTGCAGTACTCCATCGCGCCGGTGGCGCGCTGGCTCTCGACCTACCTCGGCTTCATCCCGATCTTCCGGGTCGACGGCGCTGACCCGGCCGACCCGCTCTCGCCTGCGAGCGTGTTCACCTCGAGCGCGTTCATCGCCGGCATCGTCGTCGCCCTGATGGTCACGCCGATCGCGACGTCGGTGATGCGCGAGGTCTTCACCCAGGCGCCTCCGGGTGAGCGCGAGGGCGCGTACGCACTCGGTGCGACCAAGTGGGGGATGGTGCGCTCGGTCGTCCTCCCCTACGGCCGCGGCGGTGTCATCGGCGGCACGATGCTCGGCCTCGGTCGCGCCATGGGCGAGACGATCGCGGTCTACCTCATCCTGGCGCCGGCCTTCGACCTCGGCTTCAACATCCTGCAGAACAGCGGCAGCGGCTACACGGTCTCGGCCCTCATCGCGCTGCGGTACGGCGAGTCGACACCGTTCGCGACGAGCGCGCTGTTCGCGGCGGGCCTGGCGCTGTTCGTGCTCACGCTGATCATCAACTTCGCGGCGGGCGCGATCGTCGCGCGCAGCCGCTCCGGCGCCGGCGCGGAGGCCTGACATGACCACCACAGACGTGAACCGCGAGGCTCTGCTCGAGATAGCGCTGGGATCCGATCCGAGCAACGAGCCACGCACCACGGTCGTCAACCACGACTTCTCCCAGGCTCCGCCGCCCAAGCGGGCCATCGCGAAGATGCGGCTGTCCGACGTCCTCCAGCTGATCGGCGCCGCGATCGCGTCGGTGTCCATCACGGCGATCGTGTTCAACTTCCTGGCCCCGTTCGACGGCATCATCGGGTTCGTCCTCGTCGCCTACACGCTCTTCCTTGCGGTCTACGCGCTCGTCGTGTGGCAGGACGAGGACGCCACGGCAGTGGTCGACCGGCTCGTCGCGGCCGTGGTCACCTCACTGGCGGCCGTGCTCGTCGGCGCCCTCGTCTGGGTCGTGAGCTACGTCGTCATCAACGGCATCGAGGCGTTGAAGCACACGAACTTCTACACCGAGGACATGAGCAACACGGGCCCGCTGGACCCGCTCGACTCCGGTGGCGTCCTGCACGCGATCGTCGGCTCGATGATCATGATCACGATCGCTCTCGTCATCGTGATCCCGCTCGGTGTCACGACCGCTGTGTTCATGAACGAGCTGCCGAGCAGGTTCTCGCGCTTCGTCCGCATCGTCGTCGAGGCGATGACTGCGCTTCCCTCGATCATCGCGGGTCTGTTCATCTACGCGACGTTCATCCTGATCCTCGGGCTCCCCAAGTCAGGTCTGGCCGCCGCGTTCGCGATCAGCGTCATGATGCTGCCGATCATCATCCGCGCGTCCGACGTCGTGATCCGGCTCGTGCCCGGCAACCTCAAGGAAGCGTCGTACGCCCTCGGGGCCAGTCAGATCCGCACGGCGTGGCACGTGACCCTGCCGACCGCGCGCTCGGGCCTCATGACGGCGATCATCCTCGGCACCGCCCGTGGCGTCGGCGAGACGTCGCCGGTGCTGCTCACCGCAGGCTTTACGCAATCGCTGAACACCAACCCGCTCGACGGGCCGATGATCAGCCTGCCGCTGGCGGCGTTCAAGTTCATCGGCTCGTCCGAAGAGACGTTCAAGCAGCGCGGCTTCGGCGCCGCGACCGTGCTCCTCGTGCTCGTCCTGATCCTGTTCATCCTCGCCCGCATCGTGGGCGGCCGCGGCCCCGGCCAGCTGAGCAACCGCCAGCGCCGCAAGGCCGCCGCCCAGTCCAAGCGTGACTACGCGCGCATGGTCGACGACGACGAGTCACCTGCGTCACCCGCACGAGTGCCGCTCCCTGTCACGAGTTCACCTGTTAGTCCCTCAGAAGGAGACACGACTTCATGACGCTCCGGTTCGCTCAGCGCGGGGGAACGACCGATCGGTCGGCTTTGAGGAACGGCATCATGCGGAGGGCTTCGATGACGCGTCGCACCACGCGACTGCTGCGCTCGGGCTCCATCGTCGTCGTCGCGACCCTCGCCGCGCTCTCGTCCTCCCTCGGTGCAGCGCAGGCCGAGAGCTACGTCCCGATCTCCGGCGCGGGTTCCACCTGGAGCCAGAACGCCATCGAGCAGTGGCGCAAGAACGTCAACCAGTACGGCCTGCGCGTGAACTACGCCGGCACGGGTTCCTCCGACGGCCGCAACCAGTTCCGCAACGGCACGGTCGACTTCGCCGTCTCCGAGATCCCCTACGGCCTCAAGGACGCGGGCGTCGTCGACTCCCCGCCGACGCGCAAGTACGCCTACATGCCGATCGTGGCCGGCGGCACGGCGTTCATGTACAACCTGAAGATCGGCGGCAAGCGCGTCACGCAGCTCCGCCTGTCGGGCGAGACGATCGCGAAGATCTTCACCGGCGTCATCACGAGCTGGGCCGACCCGCAGATCAAGAAGGAGAACCCGGGCCTGATCCTGCCGGGTCGCAAGATCGTGCCCGTCGTCCGTGGTGACGGCTCGGGTACCACCGCGCAGTTCACGACGTACCTCTCCAAGCAGTACCAGGGCCTCTGGGACTCGTACTGCAAGCAGGCGAACCGTCCGACACCGTGCGGCACCACGTCGATCTACCCCGTCGTCTCCGGCAAGGGCTTCACCGCCCAGGCCGGATCGCTCGGCGTCGCCGGCTACGTGTCGCAGCAGCAGAACGAGGGCACGATCACTTACGTCGAATACTCCTACGCGATCAACGCGGGATTCCCGGTCGTGAAGCTGCTCAACAAGGCGGGCTTCTACGTCGAGCCCACGCCGCAGAACGTCGCGGTCGGCCTGTTGAAGGCGAAGATCAATGACAAGGTCGCGCCTACCGACCCGACGTACCTGACGCAGGACCTCACGGGCGTCTATGCCAACGCAGACGCGCGGTCGTACCCGCTCTCGAGCTACAGCTACATGGTCGTGCCGACGGCGGTCGAGGGGACGTTCAGCGCCACCAAGGGCAAGTCCCTGGGCGCCTTCGCCTACTACTTCCTCTGCGAGGGGCAGCAGCAGGCGCCCCGACTCGGGTTCTCGCCGCTTCCCATCAACCTGGTTCAGGCCGGCCTCAAGCAGGTCAAGCGCATCCCGGGTGTCGACCTGCAGACGGTCGACATCAAGAAGTGCAACAACCCGACCTTCTCGGCCACTGGTGAGAACACGCTCGCCAAGACCGCGCCCTTCCCTGCCGCCTGCGACAAGAGCGGCCCGCTCCAGTGCGGCACGAGCAAGTCCGGCGGCTCGAGCGGCGGTTCGGGCTCCGGTGGCGGATCGTCCGGCGGCTCGAGCAGTGGGTCGTCCGGCGGGAGCGGTGGCTCCTCCGGCGGTGGCTCGACTTCCGGCGGCAGCAGCGGCGGCTCGACCGGAGGTGGATCCACCTCCGGCGGTTCCTCCGGTGGTGACACCGGTTCCTCCGGTGGTGACACCGGCTCCTCCGGCGGCGGCGTCGTCGATCCCGACACAGGCCTTGACGGCGGCTCCTCCGGTGCCGACAACAGCGGTGACGGCGGCGTTCAGGTCGCGGCCGTGCCGGTCTCCACGGCGACGAGTGCCGCATCAGGCGCCTCAGGGTCGCTGATCCTTCTCGCGGGCTTCGTACTGCTCGCGGCAGTGATGGCGCCCCCGATCGTGACTCGTCTGGCCCGCAAGGGCGGTTCCACGTGAGCCACGTACGGACCGCCGCACCGGGCAAGGCGCCACGAGCAGGGAGCATCGCCAAGGCGACCGCACTGCTGGCGGCTGTGGTCGTCGCCGCGCTGCCGCTCACCGCCGTCGGAGGTGCCGCGACCCAGGCCGAGGCGGCGGCGCCCACGGCAGCGACCGGCGGTAGCTCTGTCACCGTTTCGGGCACCGGTGACTTCGCCCAGATCCAGGTGACGGTCGACCAGACGACGGACCTCGTCAACCAGGCAGTGACCATCTCCTGGACCGGTGCGCAGCCGTCCGTGGTCACCGGATCAGGCACGGCACTCGGCAACTACCTGCAGCTCATGCAGTGCTGGGCCGAGCCGGGCCTCGAGCCGACGCGCGAGCAGTGCCAGTTCGGTGGCTTCGTCGACGTGCCCGACGGTGCCGGCAACATCGCCTCACGTCAGATGACGCAGCCGGTCAAGGACCCCAACGAGACGGTCTACGTACAGCTGCCCGGCGACTTCACCCAGAAGTACGTCGAGTTCCGGGCGGTCGACGGCACCACCGAGACCGACCGCCGCAGCCAGTTCTTCGACGGCTCGACCACCAACGAGGTGCCGATCGGGCGCACTGCGCAGGACGGCACCGGCACCGCCTTCTTCGAGATGCAGACCGGCCTTGAAGCACCCGGTCTCGGCTGCGGCCAGACGATCAACGGAAGAACCCCTTCGTGCTTCCTCGTCATCGTGCCTCGCAGCCTCACCGAGGTGAACGGCACCCTCGTCGGCACGCGCTCCGACGACGCCCTCACAAGCAGCCCGCTGTCGACCACCAACTACGCGAACGCGATCAAGGTGCCGCTGCAGTTCCAGCCGATCGGCGTGTCGTGCAGCTTCGGCCGCCCCGAGACCCCGACGTTCGGCTCCGACTTCGTCACCGAGGCGATCACGTCGTGGCAGCCCGAGCTCTGTGGCCTCGGCACCCGCAACTACTCCTTCACGAGCCTGTCCGACGACACGACGCGTCAGCAGCTCGCGTCAGCTGACCCTGGTCTCGCCTTCATCACCAAGAGCATTCCGGCCGTGAAGGACCTCGTCTACGCGCCGGTGGCGATCAGCGCCATGACGTTCGTCGCGAACGTGGATCGTCAGATGCCCATCCGAGACGCCACGGGCAAGCCCATCGGCCCCGAGTCCGTGCCCCCGGACATCCGGGGCAAGGTGGGATCGCGTATCAACGAGGTGAAGCTGACGCCGCGCCTGATCGCCAAGCTTCTCACCCAGAGCTACCCGCTCGACCTCGCCAACGGCACCGCGACCAACATCGGAACCAACCCCTTCGACATCTCGCGCGACCCCGACTTCCTCGCCATCAACCCGGACTTCAAGCCCGACGGCTACACCGTGCTGATCGGCGGCGGGCTCGGCCGGATGCTCGTGAACGCAGGTCTGTCCGACTCTGCCGACCTGCTGTGGCGCTACGTGCTCGCGGACTCCGAGGCGCAGGACTTCCTCGCCGGCAAGGCCGACCCGTGGGGCATGAAGCTCAACGAGAACTACAGGGGCCTCATCCTGCCCACGAACTCGTTCCCGCGCGCCGACCTCGGCTGCCAGGTTCCTCCGAATGCGCCTGTCGGGTTCGACCTGGGCAACTGCACGCTCGACGTCTTCCCCTTCGGCGCAAGCAACTTCGCGACCGCGCGGCAGGTGAGCAGGGGTGACACGAACCGTCGCGACGTGCCTCGGCTCGCGGTCGTCAACTCCTACGGGCTGTCGCCCAACCAGACGCTCGGCCAGCGGTCGATGCTCGGGTTGACGGACACTGCCTCGGCCTCGCGCTACCGCCAGGTGAAGGTGGCGCTGCGCAACTCCGCCGGTGCCTTCGTCGTTCCCGACGCCACGTCGATGGCAGCGGCGGTCGCCGCGATGCCGCCGGATCTTCAGGGTGTCGCCCTGCCGAATCTCACGTCGACGAGCGCCGCTGCGTATCCCCTCACGGTGGTGAGCTATGCGGCGACGGTGCCAGGCAAGCTCACGGCCGAGCTCCGGGGCGACTATGCGCGGCTCCTGACCTACGCCGCCGACCAGGGGCAGGTGTCGGGCACCTCCGCCGGCCAGCTGCCCGACGGCTACCTCCCGTTGACGCCGGAGCTGCGGGCGCAGACGGTCAAGGCGGCCGCGGCACTGACGTCCTACGTGGCGCCGACGCCGACCCCAACCCCCACGCCAACTCCCACCCCGACCCCGACCCCGACCGAGACGGTGCCGCAGACGCCGACCACACCGGTCGACAGCGGCGGCGGGGTGCCCACGGTGCCTTCGACCGGGGACTCGAGCCCGACCCCCACGGCATCGGCGTCACCCACGTCGTCGCCCTCCATCGTCCCGGTGGCCTCCACCGCACGCACCCCCGCGGATCCCGCATCGGCGACACGCCTCGCCCTGCTGGCCGCCCTCGTACTCGGCCTCTCGGCCCTGCTCGCCAGGACCGTCCTGCCGTGGTTCGCATCCCGTCGTACGTGACGGAGGCGATCTGCTCCACAGCTCGACCGCACTACCGACCGACCGGCACAGGGCCGGTCGATCACCTCAGGGAGAGGACCAGATCGTGAAGATCTCGAAGACCCTGGCCGCCGTCGCTGGCGTCGGCCTGGTCGCGGCGGGGCTGCTCTCAGCATCCCCGGCCTCGGCCGACCCGTCCGGTGTCGACAACTTCCAGGCCCGCCCCCTCCAGGGCGTCGGTTCGGACACCACCCAGAACGTGCTGTCCGACCTGGCCAACGCCGTGCTCATCGGCGGCAACAAGCAGATCGCCTCATGGGACGCCATCGGCTCGCCGGCGACGTTCCAGACCCGCGCATCAGCGGCGTGCACCTACACCCGTACCGAGGCCAACGGCTCCGGTGCCGGCCGTTCGCGTCTGCTCGAGTCGCTCCAGGCTGCCGACCCGAGGTCGGGCTGCCTCGACTTCGCGCGCTCGTCGTCGGCCAAGGGCACGTTCACCTCGACGCCGTCGCTGACGTGGATCCCGTTCGCCAAGGACGCGAGCACCTACATCACCCGGGGTGACGGCAACGTCGCCCGCGTCGGCCTCACGCTGACCGACGTGCAGAACGTGTACAAGTGCCTGTTCCTCCCGGACATCGTTCCGGTCCTGCCCCAGACGGGCTCCGGCTCGCGCGCCTTCTGGCTGGGCCAGATGGGCATCACCGAGGCGAACATCTCGGCCGGCACCTACCCCTGTCTCGTTCCGGTCGGCACCACGGTGAACGGCGTTCCCGGCACCGGCCGTCCGTACCAGCAGGAGAACGACGGTCGCTCGCTCAAGACCGACGAGATCATGCCCTTCTCGATCGGCCTCTACAACGTCCAGGCCGCCGGTAACAACACCGACGTCCGCGGCGCCCTGAACGTGCTCGCCCAGATCGGCGGCACCCTGCCCGTCAACGGCAACGCCACGTTCCCGGTCTCGCGCGACCTCTTCAACATCATCCCGACCTCGAAGATCGCAGTGGCTCCCTTCAGCACCGTGTTCGTCGGAGCGGGCAGCCTCGTCTGCCAGCAGACGTCGGTCATCGCCGCCAACGGCTTCGGGCCTAACCCGAGCTGTGGCGACACCTCCAGCCAGTCCTGATCTCTGACACCCAACGCAGAAAGCGACTGACACACTCATGAAGCGTTTCCTCACCCGCGCCTCCGTGGCCGGACTTTCTGCGGCGCTCGTCGCCGGGGTTGCCCTTGTGGCAGCCCCGGCGGCCTCCGCCGCCCAGATCGGTGCCCTCTCGTTCACCGGCATCTCCGCCGGATCCGCGCAGACCGCACCGTTCTCCGTCTCGACCTCGGCCGGCTGCCCCACCACGCCGACCCTGGCCACGAACTTCCAGATCCGCGTCTCGAACGACCCGAGCGTCCCGGGCAACACCGCCAACCTGGCGAACCCGCCCGTTGCGCCCAACATCCAGGGCAACACCGCCGGCTCGACCATTGGTGGCGGTATCAACGTGGCGTTCACGAACCCCGTCTCTCAGACCCTTGCGGGCTTCGCGAGCAACAACGGCCTCACGCAGCTGGGCCAGGGCACCTACCTGGTTGAGCTCGTCTGCCGCACGCTGACCGCGTCGGCCTCGCTCGGCGAGTTCAGCGGCCGCGTCGTCATCGCCGCCAACGGCTCCGTTGCGTCGGCCGGCCCGATCCTGTCGAACGTCGCCACCAGCACCGTGGTCTCCGCGACGCCGGCGTCGATCGACACCACCGGTTCGAGCGCCTTCACCGCCACCGTGACTCCCGCTTCCGGCTCGGCCATTGCCGGCAGCGTGCAGTTCCAGGTCGACGGCTCCAACTTCGGTGCCCCGGTCGCCGTCAACGCCTCGGGTGTTGCCGTCTCCGGTGCCTACACCTCCGCTGCTGCCGGCAACAAGAACGTCACTGCCGCCTTCACTGGTGGCGCCAACGCCAGTAACCAGTTCGGCAACAGCAGCGGCTCGACCACGCTGGCCGTCACCCAGAACACGGTGGCAACCAGCACGGGTCTGTCGCTCTCGGCCGCCTCGGTCACCAACGGTTCCTCGGTCCTCGCGACCGCGACCGTGACGGCCGGCGCGTCCCCCATCACCGCCGGTTCGGTCCGCTTCTTCGTCGGTGGCGTCGCCGTCCCCGGCGATGTCGCAGTCGACGCTTCGGGTGTCGCCACCAAGGCGATCTTCCAGCCCACCGGTGGTCCCTACAGCGTCACCGCCAGCTACCTCGGCAACACCGCTGGTGGCATCGCCTACGGCGTCTCGACCTCCCCGGCCGCGACGTTCTCGGTGACCGCCAACCTCACGCCGCTCTTCACCGATGAGCAGTTCGTCCAGGTCGAGGTTCCCGCCGGTGTCATCACCATCGACACGCCGTACACGGGCACCAACCCGCTCGTCATGGGTCCGATGACCCTGAACGGCGTTGCCGGCTACTCGGCCACCGCGGTGTTCGCCAACATCACCGTCGCGGACACCCGCGCCGGTAACACCGCCTGGACCGCTCAGGCTCTGTCGTCCAACTTCACCAAGGGTGCAGCTGGTCCGACCGAGACCATCTCGGCCAACAACGTCGGCCTGGCTCTCACGAGCTTCACGACCAACGCTGCTGACCCGACGTTCACCCTCGGTCTCGCCGTGGGTGCTCCGAACGCCGCGACGAACTTCTCGGGCTTCGACAACCCGGCCGGCGTGTACCTGCCCTACAACAACGTGGGCATCGAGGGTCTCGGTGGCACCGCGCCGCACAAGATCCTGCGCGCTGCCAACGGCCTGGGCACCTCGACCGCCCAGGGTGCGCTGACGATCACGGCTCCGACCAGCGTGACCGCCGGCGTCTACACCGGCGTCATCACCTTCACGGTGATCGGCTCCTGACGTAGGCCCTAGCTCCACCGCTCGACGAGGCGGGGCGAACCCTTCGGGGTTCGCCCCGCTTTCGTCGTCAAGCGTTCACCCTTGCTTAGTCGTGACGTCTCACGCGGGCGGTGGGATGTGCACGTGATCGCACCACGCCTCGTCCTCGCCGCCACCGCCCTCCTCGCAGGAGGCGCTCTCGTGGTCGGTCCGGGTGCGCCGGCCTACGGCGCTTCCTCGACGCCGTCCCCGTCCCCGTCACCCTCCGCGTCGGCTTCCTCGCCGCCCAAGACCGTGACCTACGGCATGGGGCCCTCGAGCAAGGGCAAGCTGGATCTCCGCACCGGCTACACCCTGCTCAGCACGCGCGGCGGATCGATCAAGGACGAGGTGGCGGTGGTCAACCTCTCGAAGGTGCCGCTCACCCTCAACCTCTACGCCGTCGACGCGCTCAACGCGGTCGACGGTGAGCTCGGGTTCCAGCCCGCAGCGGCCGACCTGACCGATGCGGCGAAGTGGATCAAGATCTCCACGCCGAGCGGCAAGGGCTACGTGAAGCTCGCTCCGAAGCAGACGCTGTACGTGCCCTTCACCGTCAAGATCCCCAAGAACGCACCCGTCGGCGACCATCTGGCGGGGATCGTGCTCTCCTCGGTGGCGACCGGCGCGACGCCGGGCGAGCGCGGGTCCGTGGTCACGCTCGAGCAGCGCGTGGCGCTCAAGGTCGCCGTGCGCGTCGCCGGCGAGCTCAAGCCCAAGCTCGAGATCGAGGACCTGGCGGCGACCTACGAGGGTTCGCTCAGCCCGTTCGCCACCGGCAGCGCGGTCGTGTCGTACCGCGTCCGCAACACCGGGAACATCCGTCTGGGTGGGGTGCAGCAGGTCGTCGTGTCGGGTTTGCTCGGCGACGCGGTGAATGCGGCCGACGTACCCGACGTGCCCTTCCTGCTCCCCGGCGCCTCGGCCACCATCACCATTCCCGTCCAGGGCGTGCGTCCCTTCGTGCTCATGAACGCGACGGTGCGCATCTTTCCGCTGAGCGCCGAGGGCGACGCGAATCCGCAGGTCGACGAGGTCACGGCCTCGACCGTGTTCTGGGCCATCCCGTGGATCGTGCTGGGCATCCTGCTGCTGCTCCTGCTGCTGCTGCTGATCCTGCTGCGCCGAAGGCGTCGAGGGGCCCGTGAGCCTGTGGGGCGCCGTGTGCGGGGCTCTGGTGAGAGCCAGGGCGCGTTGGTGCGGTGACCGTGAGTGGCCCGTTCACACCAACGGGTGAAGGCGTTGTCCGGTGTTCATCTCCCGTCCCCTGCGCGGACAGGTGACGGCTGCGTCCAGATGGAGGACGTCGATCACCATCAGATGCCCATGACGCGTGACAAGGAGGACGGCGTGCCATCTCGTCGGTACGGCGTGTTCGTAGCCGGACTCGTCGCGGCCCTCCTCCCGACGGCACTGATGGTGATGGCGGCGCCGTCCGCTCAAGCCGACACTGCGGCGACCGTGACCACGACGTCGCTGCGGGTCGAGCCGGGCACGTCGGTGACTGTGCAGACGGCCGTGTCACTGGTTGCCGAGGTCTCGCCGGCAACCGCCAGCGGGTTCGTCGTCTTCAGCGGTCGCGGCAAGACCCTCGCCTCGGCCCCTGTGGTCAACGGCAGGGCCACGGTGGGCAACGTGTATCTGGGGCTCGGGCTTCTCGACGTCGTGGCCACGTTCACTCCGAACGACTCGAGCGTCTTCACACCGTCGATGAGCGCTCCCATGACCGTGGCCGTGCGGGAGGTGCCCAACGTGTGGGTCACCGACGTCACCGGCGCGATCATCGCCGGCAGCGCACCCGTGACTGCGGGGCGGTCGTACACGATCAACGTGTCCGGCTTCCCGGCCGGAGCCGACGTCGAGGTGCAGCTCGCGGGACGTGCCTTGCAGCCGGGGATCAGGGCCGACAGCAGCGGTGGCGGTTCCCTGGGGCTCGCTCTGGCCGCGTCGTTCCCGCCAGGCGTCTATGAGCTCGAGGCCGCGGCGGGCTCCGTCACCACCGCAGTCGTGTTCTACGTGGTGCCGACGGCGGTACCTGCCCCGACCACGACGCCCGGTCCCACCGAAGCTGCTGTGACTGCCCCCATCGGTGTGGTCGTTCCTGCTGCGCCGCTCCCGTCGACAGGCGGCCTCGCCAGCACCGGCGCCGACCCGGTTGGCCCTGGCCTCGCGGGGATCCTGTTCGTCGTCATGGGACTGCTCCTGTGGCGCGTCGGATCCTCGCCTGCGCCTCACTACGCACGAAGGCACTGACCCCCGCAACAGACCATGAGGGGGCACCCGCGACCACACAGAGCGAACGGAGAGTGCACGGCCCATGACGAACGACACCGCCCTGCCTCAGCGCTCGCAGCCGCACCCCACTCGGGCCGAGATGCGCCGGGCACGCGAGCTGGAGGTCGAACGGCAGGCCCGCGCCGAGGCGCTGGCGGTGGGCACCCGTGCCGAGCGCCGCCGTGCTCTCGAGCGCGAGCAGGAGGGGCGTCGCCGGGAGTGGTCGGTGTGGGCCGCGTGGTGGCTTGTTCCCCTCACCGTGGGCGTGGCCCTCTGCGTCTACCTGGCGGTCGTCAGCAGCCACGCAGTCGACGTGCCGAACGCGCCGGTCGTGCTCACCTCGAATCCGCCGGACGAGTAGCAGCCGCCCGCGGCGTACCCCTGGGCGGGCCGGGGGGCGAGCGGATATGTACGGCAGGCCGCACCTGGTCGTCAATCCGTATGCAACCGTCCGTTCATCTTCACGGGACTGGATTGACCTCGGCGCGCTGCTACTCGGCGAGCCACTGCCGACGCCGACGACGACGAGGAACTGGTCATGTCCCGCATCCTGGTTCGAGTGCTCGGGCTCGCGTTCGCGACCGTGCTCGGCTCCGGCTTGCTCACCTCGACCGCAGCCTCAGCCACCGACGCCGGCCAGGGGTGGCTGCGGGTGGATCCGAAGTCGGCGACCACCAGCGACGTCATGTCGGTGCTGACCGAGGCTCCGTGCCCCACCGAGACCACCGCGGTCGTCGTGACCATGTCCGGCCCGAACATCCCCGACGACAACACCGTGGGCAACATCGTCGGCGTCACCCAGCTCAAGGCCTTGAAACCGACCACGAGCGGCCAGCTCCTCGTCCCGGTCAGCTTCACGTTCCGAGACTGGTTCGCCGTCAACGCGGTGCAGGTCAAGGCCGGTGGCACCTACACGATGACCGCGACCTGTCGCGATCTGCTGCGTGCCTCGAAGACCTTCGGCGCCTTCGCGGCTCAGGTGCGCTTCGACGGCAAGGGCGGCTTCAAGGCTCTGGGCGAGGCCGCGAAGCCGTTCAACACCGAGCTCAAGCCGGTCGACCAGACCGACCCGCTCGGGGGTGGCGGCGTCGGTGCGGGGCAGGAGTCGCCAGGTGCGACGGCGACGGCTGACCCGTCCGCGTCGTCATCCGCCGTCACGCCGGACGAGTCGGCGACAGCATCGGCCCCCGCGGTCGGCGGCGGCGATGGCTCGACGACCGTGGCAGAGCCGACGCAGGCGGTGCCCGCCGGCGACACGGCCGTGCGCAACGCGCTTCTCGGAGCGGTCGGCGTGCTCCTCCTCGGCCTCGCGGCAGCAGCATTCCTGCGCCGGCCGAAGTCCAGCAAGGACGAGCCCATCGGGCAGCGCGAGCGCGTGGACGCGCTGTGAGCCAGCCCTCCCGTCGAACCGTCGGCACCATCACCTCGAAGGAACTCCTGATGAGCACCTCGGTACTGCGCCGCATGGCCGCATCGACCCTCCTCGCAGTGGGCGCCCTCTCGGGTGTTCTCGCTCTGTGGGCGGGCACGGCGTCGGCCGCACAGATCGGCTCGCTCAGCTTCACCGCGCTCACCACCCAGGACTCGCCCTTCAGCGTCACGACGTCCGGTGCGTGCCCAGCCGGCGCCACCAACTTCCAGATCAAGGTCGTCGGCGGCAACGTGCCGGCAGGCGCGGGCAACATCGTCGGCAACACCGCCGGCGCCACCCTCGGTGCCGGGATCAATGCCGGTGCCTTCACCGTGCCGGTGTCCAACACGCTCAAGGTGTTCGCAACCAGCAACGGGCTGACCGCACTGGCTGACGGCACCTACACGATGACCCTCGTGTGCCGGGCCCTTCTCGTAGGCGCGTCGCTCGGCGACTACGTCGGCACCTTCACGGTCTCGAACAGCGGGGCGACGGTGACGCCGGCTGTGCCGGGCACGCCGACTCCGACCCCCACGACGCCAACGCCTACCGCGACGACGGCGACCCCGACCCCCACCGCGACGACGGCGACTCCGACTCCTACGCAGACGACGGCGACTCCGACTCCGACGCAGACGACGGCGACTCCGACTCCCACGCAGACGACGTCCACCCCGACTCCCACGCAGACGACGTCCACCCCGACCCCGACTGACACGGCGACCGTCACCTCCTCGGCGACACCAACCGAGACAGAGACCGAGTCGGCATCAGAGAGCCCGAGCGAGACGACGACGCCGAGTGATTCTGCGACCGATCCCGGTACCGGTTCGACCGGGGGCCTTGCCGAGACGGGTATCCCCGCCTCCGCGCTAGGGCTCACGGCGATCGTCGCGCTCATGGCCGGAGCCTTCCTCCTTCTTGCCGGCCGGCCGGTCGTGGTCGGTCGCCACGAGCGCCGCTGATCGAGCGAACGAACGAACGTGCAGCAACGCCACAGGTAGCCGCGCACCACCACTCTCAGAAGGATTTCGATGAAACTGCTCTCCCGCCCGGCCCGCGCGATCGGCACGACGGTCGTCGCCGGGCTCGCGCTCGCGCTGGTCACCGCAACCCCGTCGGCCCAGGCTGCTGAGATCGGCTCACTCTCCTTCACGTCGCTCACGACCCAGAACTCGCCCTTCAGCGTGACGACGTCGGGCGCCTGCCCGGGTGGCGCCACGAACTTCCAGATCAAGCTCGCCGGCGGCAACATCCCGGTCGATGCGGGCAACATCGTCGGCAACACCAGCGGTGGCACGATCGGTTCGGGCATCAACGCCGGCGGATTCACGGTTCCGGTCTCCAACACCCTTCAGGTGTTCGCGACCAGCAACGGCCTCACCGCGCTCGCCGACGGCACGTACACGACCACGCTGGTGTGCCGCGCCTTGCTGGTCGGCACCAGCCTGGGTGACTACGTCGGCACCTTCACGGTGTCCAACAGTGGCGCGACAGTGACGCCGGTCGTCCCTGTCGTCACGGCGAACACCGCGGTTGCGTTCACGGTCGCGGCGACCTCCGGTTGGGGTCAGGCGCTGGCGCTGAGTGCGACCGTCAGCAACACCACCGACCCGTCGGGCGCCAAGCCGACCGGAACGGTCGCCTTCAAGGAGGGCGCGACAGTCCTCGCCACGGCCACCGTCGGCGCCAACGGCGTGGCAGCAACGACGTACGGACTGCTGGGCCTCGGCTCGCACACGCTGACCGCTGCCTACACCCCCGGCGTCGGTGCCGCCTTCAACGGCTCGAACTCGACCGACAGCTCGGTCACCATCGCACTCGCCGCCCCCACTCTGCTTCGCCCGGCGACCCTGTCGGGTGCGGTGAAGGTCGGTGGCACCGCGGTCTGCAGCCCCGGCGTCTGGTCGGGTGCGACGTCGTACACGTACGAGTTCCTGAAGAACGGCGTGGTCGCTCAGACGAGCACAACCGACTTCGACATCGTGCTCGCCGCTGGGGACCTCAACAAGACGCTGTCGTGCCGCGTCACCGGCACCAACCCGATCGGTGACGGCTCGCCGAGCACCACGTCGGCCGTGAAGATCGCAGCTGGCTCTGCTGCCATCGCCACCAAGGCACCGCGCATCCTGTTCTCGGGCTCGGCGGCGAACGTCGGCGAGACCCTGAAGGTCTACAAGGGCGTCTGGTCGCCGGCCGCGACGTACACCTACAACTACATCTGGAAGCGCGGCACCACGGTCGTGAAGCAGGGCGCCACGGCGACCAGCTACAAGGCCACGGCCAAGGACAAGGGCAAGAAGCTCACCCTCACCGTCCAGGTGAAGCGCACCGGATACACCACCGCCACCAAGACGAGCGCCGCGGTCACGGTCAAGTAGTCGTGACAGCAGATCTGCAGGAAGTCGGGACCTCCCCCGCGGCCGAGGCCGCGGGGGATGCTTCCCCGTCCCCGAGTGAGGGCGGTCGTCGTGCGCGTCGGGAGGCCGAGAGCGGCAGCTCCCGGCCCCGACCGAGCGTCCCCAAGCTGTGGGTGCGCGACCCGGAGCCGAAGGCTGCCCGTTCACGTCACCGCAAGCCGTCGGCGGTGTGGTCGTACGTCATCTCCGTGGCCACGGGCGTGGCTCTGCTGTGCCTCGGGTTCGTCTTCCTTCTCGTCGTGGGCAGCCCGTTCCAGGCCGCCCGCGACCAGCAGGTGCTCTACAGCGACCTCCGCAAGTCGCTCGCCGAAGGGACAGCCCCCGTCAGCGCCCTCACCTTCGAGGGTCAGCCGCTGGCGATCGGCGCACCTGTAGCCATCCTCGGCCTGCCGTCGATCGGCAAGGAGCTCGTCGTGGTCGAGGGCACCGCGTCGTCGCAGACGATGTCGGGCCCGGGCCACCGTCGCGACACCGTGCTCCCCGGCCAAGCCGGTATCTCCATCGTCATGGGCCGGCAGTCGGCCTTCGGCGGACCCTTCGGGGGCATCGGTCAGCTCACCCCCGGCGCCGAGATCAGAGTGACCACCGGTCAGGGCTTCGCGACGTACGTCGTCGACGGTGTTCGCCGCGCGGGAGATCTGGCACCGCAGCCGCTGGCAGCCGGTGGCGCGCGCCTCACCTTGATCAGTGCCGAGGGCATGTCCTACCTCGCCGAGGCGACGGTGCGTGTCGACGCGACGCTCGTGAGCTCGAGCGCGGATGGCACCACCATCGACAAGGTGCCCTTCCCGGCCGGTCCGCGCGCGGTCACCACTGCGTCGCTGCCCGAGGCCGAGAAGCCGATGTCGGGCGACACGTCTCAGGCCTTCGGTCTCGTGCTGTGGGCTCAGGCCTTCCTCCTCGCCGTCCTGTTCTTCACGTGGTCACGCGAACGCTGGGGGCGGTGGCAGGCCTGGACGGTCGGCGTGCCGCTTCTGCTGGCGACCGGCTGGGCCGTGAGCAACCAGGTCGCAGCGTTGCTGCCCAACCTGCTGTGACCAGGCAGCTGCCATGACCATCCCCGAGATCCCCGCCCAGGAAGTGAGCGACACCATGACCATCGAGGCGCAGACGCCCCCGGCCGAGACCTCCAGCATGGTTCCGACGCTGTCGCCCTCCTCGGCCCCGACCTCGGTCGACGGCGGCACCCTCGACGCGCGCGAGGTGTCGGCCTGGTTCGGCACCCACCACGCACTCGACCGCGTCTCGCTGCACATGAAGGCCGGCGAGGTCATGGCCCTCATTGGTCCGTCGGGCTGCGGCAAGTCGACGTTCCTGCGCAACCTCAACCGGATGCACGAGCTCATCCCCAACGCGACGATGTCGGGCGAGGTTCTCCTCGACGGCGACGACATCTACGCGCCCGAGAAGCGCCTCACCGACGCCCGCCGCCACATCGGCATGGTGTTCCAGAAGCCGAACCCGTTCCCGGCCATGTCGATCTACGACAACGTCATCGCGGGTCTGCAGCTCACGGGCACGAAGGCGAACAAGGACGCCAAGGACGAGCTCGTCGAGAGCTGCCTGAGCAAGGCCGGCCTCTGGAAGGAGGTCCGCGACCGTCTGCGCAACCCGGGTGGTGGTCTCTCGGGCGGTCAGCAGCAGCGCCTGTGCATCGCGCGCTCGCTCGCCATCAAGCCCAAGGTGCTGCTCATGGACGAGCCGTGCTCGGCGCTGGACCCGACCTCTACGCGTCGCATCGAGGAGACGATCATCGAGCTCGTCAACGAGGTCACGATCGTGATCTTCACGCACAACATGCAGCAGGCACAGCGGGTCTCGGACCAGTGCGCGTTCTTCCTGGCCGAGCAGGGCAAGCCGGGCGTGATCGTCGAGCACGGCCCGACGGACGCTGTCTTCTCCGAGCCGCAGGACCGTCGGACCTACGACTACGTCAACGGTCGGTTCGGGTGACGATCACCAGCAGGTGACGTCCCAGGGGCCCCGAACGCACAGCGTTCGCGGGCCCTTCGTCTTGTCGGGCTCCGATGTGCACCCGCGATGGGTGGGCGCTCAGCTCTGCGGCAGTGACGTCGTCGGCCCGCTGGCCGGCTCCTGATCCGGCTGGTCTTCCAGCGTCTGCGTCTCGGATTCCTCGAGCGCCGCGTCGTCCTCGAGCCTTGCGTCGTGCTCGGTCTCGGAGGCGTTGTCGTCGATGTCGCTCGCATCGTCGTCGTCGCCCTGCAGGCGTCGGTAGAGGCCGTAGCCGACCAGTAGTGCGAGCCCTGCGATGCCGGCTGCCGAGGCGAGCCAGTCGATCGTGGTGCGGCCCTTGGTGAGGGTGACGGTAGTGGAGGTCGGCACCACCACCAGGTAGTTGGGGCTGGCGCGGTACGGACCCTCGGCGCCGACGACGCTCCAGCCGGGGAAGTCCGAGACCCGCACGATCACAGGCGATCCCGTGCGCGCGACGTCGAACGTGACGCGGCCGTTCGCGTAGCGGATGTTGCTCACGCCCGCCGGCTCGACCTTCGATGGCGTCGGAAGACCGCGCAGCGAGGCCGTCGGCCACTGGCTCGCGCCGTCCTGCACCAGCGGCATCTCGTTGTAGTTCTCGGTGGTGAAGTAGGCGTTCGTGACCGACTCCCAGTCGGAGTCCGCAAGCCGGGGTGTGAACACCGCGGGGAGCGCGGCGAGGCTGGCGGCTGGCACGCCCTTGTCGACCTGCCACACCTGCCACGGACCCGCCTGGGCCACGAGAGCGAGCAAGGGCGTCTGCGCGGCATCAGCCGCAGGCTGGCCGCCCTGGGTGAGGTAGTAGCGCACACCCATGGCCTGCATGCGCTTCGCGCCGAGGGCGATGTCGAGGGTGAACGTCGGACGCTCAGGCAGCAGGGGCTCGACCGACTGCGACACCAGGCTCTTGGTCATGGCCATGCCGGGCGCGGTCATGCTCGAGTCGACCAGCACGCCGTCGGCCGACGTTATGCAGCCCTCGGTCCAGATGGACGACTGCCAGAACACCTGCGGGTCACCGAAGACCGGGCCCGTCTCCTGCGTGACGTCGCCGTTGTCCCACATGAGGGTGCCGCAGCCATTGCGCTGGGCGACGTCGCGCAGCAGCTGCTGGACGGCCAGGAGCTGCGCGTAGTCGTCTCGGGCGGCGAAGCCCGACAACGTCGTGCGCACCGCACCCTCGGCGAAGGTCACGGGAGTCGCGTAGCCGAGAACCCCACCGACACCTGTCGTGCGGCTGGTGGGCGCAGTGGTCACACCCCACCAGCCCCATGTCGTACCGATGACCAACGTCGCAGTCGCCAGCCACACGACCGGCGCGATGCGGGGGTCGGTTCCCCGGGTGCGGTCAGCGCGAAGCCGTCGAACGACGCCCTGGACGAGCCAGGCGAAGCCGACGCCGGCCAGAGCCCAGCGGCCGAACTGCCAGAAGGGAAGTACCCGGATGCTGTAGAACGGGCCTCCGTCGGCGAAGCGGAAGAACGCCGCAACTGCCACCGTCGAGCCGACGGCGTACGCGATCAGCAGCCAGGTCCGCCGACGCACGGCCCAGACGAGGCCGCCGACTGCGAGCAGGCTGATCCCGATCTCCCAACCGGCGGTCGCCGGGAACAGCCAGGTCTCGAACCCGCCGGCACGGACGAGCGGGTTCTTGGGCATCCAGTCCTGGTATGCGGCGAAGGGGAGCCACCACATCGCCGACATCAGGGTTGCGATGGCGGCGGCGATCGCGAACTGCGCGAGGATGTCGCGCCGGCTCCAGATCTCGCGCCCGATGGCAATGGTGGCGATCCCCACGACCAGCCACAGGGTGGGGAGCGGGTGACTGAATGCGGTGGCGGTGACGAGACCGGCTGCCAGCAGGCCTCCGCGGCCGGTGCGCGCGAGCCGGTCGACTGCCCCGAGTGCGAGGACTCCGAACAGCATGGCCCAGGCGAAGGCGTACTCACCGTTCGTGGTCGCGTAGAGCGTTCCACCGCAGCTGCCGCACGAGGTGTCGAACATGAAGGGGACGGTTGCCACGGCAAGCATGACGGGAAGTGGCCGGGGCAGTCCGGCCCAGCTGCCAGCACGCCACGCTGCCCACGGGAGCGCTACGAGGGGGATCGCGGCCCCTACCTTGATGGCCACCGACAGCGGCAGGAACCACGACAGGGCGCCGACCAGCCACGAGGGCAGCCAGGGGTAGAGCTGGTTGACGGGGAACCCGTTGAACATGTCGTTGGACCACGAGCCGGGGAGGAATCCCAGGGGGTTCTTGCTGTCGAACCACGCGACCACCGCGTGTCCGACAAGGTCGGTTCCCAGTGGCATCGAGTCGGTCACCAGAAGCTCCGGGTGCAGGCCGACGAGGACGACCACGCAGGCTGCGGCTGTGATGAGCAGGTCGGAGGACCGGCCGACTACGCGTACGGGCTCGGGGCTCCGCTGCTCGAGGTCGACGGGTGCGGACTCCACAGTGCTGGACACGCCCGGAGGCTACGGGCCCAGGTGGAACCGCGGGTGAACGGTGAGCCGCCAACCGGTGACGTCGGGCTGGCTCCCGCCCCGTGAGTCGGCTGTCTGTCTGCCGCCGCTCGGTGATCTGGTGGCGGCACAAGAAAGGGCGGCGGGGTGACCGACCCTTAGTCACCCCCCCGCCAAGCACCCAGAGGGTACCAGGAGTTAACTCTACGTTTGCTCCCGACGCCCCCGAGGTTCGTTCAACCCGAAGGTCTCGCTGCCCCGAGGGAACGGCAGTGTCCGCGAGCCGCCTCTCTTATCGGTAGACGCCGCAACCGACCTGAGTGGTTCCTCATCCGAGGGTGATCGCCTTCACGACGGTCCGGCCGTCAGACAGCGTGACCAGGATCCGTGGGTTCGTCGCGTGGTCGAACGAGATCGCGCAGTCCAGCCAGACCGGGACGCCCTGGCGGAGATTCGCGGCGCAGCCTCGGCCCGTCCGTGCGCCCACGACACGGGTTCGCGCGGTCACGGTGTCGTCGGCGAGGAGCACGGGAGCGCGCAGGCGACCGTCGACGGCGACGACCGCGGACGTGAACGCGACCGCCGGGACTTCTACGACCACGTTGCCACCGGGCGCGGGAGCCGAGCCGGGCGGGCACGCCGGGGTTGCCGGCTTCGACGTCGCGCAGGTAGGGGAAGCCGGCTCGATGCTCCATCGGCTGTGAACGCCCGTGGGCTGGCTAGTTGTCGTCTGGCCCCTCGTCGTGGGCAGCGGCGAGTCGGTTGCGGCGGCAAGGGGTTGGGTCAGCAGGGCGACAAGGGTGAGCGCGGCACACGGTGGAAGCGCTAGGCGCACGGTGTTCCGGTCGATGCTCATCTGCGCCCCCTCTGCCTGCTTGGCTCACAGGGGGGATCGACCGGCGAAGGACGGCGTCCTGAACGGTGTTGCTCCGTTCGGGTGATGCCGAGGGCGTGACGGCACGCACGTTGTTCCGGGCGTCGCCGACAACGGTGTGAGGGGTGCACCCCGATGCCATCGGTACGCCGGGCGCGAGACCTGTTGCCTGGTGCGCGTCACGTGAGGCTCGGGGGATCCAGCCGAGCGCCGGGGAGCCTTCGCAGAGCGACGATGAGGCCGAACGGGTGAGCGGCTGCGCCCGGCGACCGGGGCTACAGCGCGCGCGACCCTGCGTCGGCCACGGTGCCGTCGGTGCGGACGAAGAACCACGACCATCCGGTGGAACGAAGGCGCAGGTCGAGGACGCCGTACGTGCCGGCGATGCGCTTCACGGTGATCGACCGTGCCTTGGCCGCGAAGGGCCTGAGCTCAGCACCCCCCGTGCCGACGACGAACGCCTGAACAGCGCGCGATCCGACGGGGACCGACATCCGCTCGTAGTCGTGGTCGTGCCCCCACAGGACGATGCGTACGTCGCGGTCGGTCGCCGCCGCGAACCAGAGCTTCTGCGTGTCCGTCGCGTCGCCGTGCATGCCCGTCGAGAAGCGGGGACGGTGCCACACCACGATCGTCGGCCGGCCGTTGTTCGCTGCGAGGGACGACTTCAGGAAGGTGAGCTGCGCCGAGCTCGCGGCCTTCTCGCTGTCGAGCCCGATCACGGTCCACCCGCCGATGCGGTGCGCCCACCATGTGTTCGCCGTGATCCCGAAGTAGGCCCGGTAGCCCGAGGCGTTCGACGTCCCGTACTCGTGGTTGCCGGGCACGGGCCACGTGATGGCCTTGAACCGGCCGTACGACGGGTTGTAGTAGTTCGCGAAGTTCGACTTCGAGCCGGTGGAGTACGCCAGGTCGCCCAGCGCGACGAGCCGCTGCGGCAGGCGCTTGGCTGCGGCTGACGCCGTACGGGACTGGGCGCCACCCGAGCGCGCGATGTCGCCGACTGCCACGAGCCGGGCGCCGGCTGTGGGGGCCGAGGTCGTGCCGACGGTCTGCACCGTGGTGGGGGCTGCGGCTGTGGGCGAGGCGCTGACGGCGGCGGCGAGCGCCAGAGCGGCAACCGCAGCGAGCGCCGACACGGCGCTTACGGGGTGCAGGCGTGTGCTCACAGGGCTCCTCGGGACGGCTCGATCATCGCCCGAGGCGTACAGGGTTGTCGCGTGCTGTCCGCCTGGTGGACTCTGCCGGGCAGGGCGACTGCCGTCCTACCGTGCGAGCACTGTCGCGGTCGCGACCCCGGGTCGCGGTGGCGCGGGTGCTGCCTCCGCCGGGTGGGCGAGGGCTGCGACCAGCCCCAGAGCAAGGAGCGGCGGTACGACGATCCGGGCGGTGTCTCTCGTGAGCCTCATGACGCGCCTCCAGGTCGTGGCGTCATCAACTACCTCGACAGGTCGTGACCGCCGTCCCGAATCCCTTCCCCCGTATGGCGTATCGGCAGGCGAACGAGGCCCTGCACAAGAGCCACTCCCGAGAGCACGATCAACGCGCCCACGGGCTGGTTCCAGCTCAGCGCCTCACCGAGCAGGAGCACTCCGGCCGCGGTCGACACCACGGGCATCGCATAGGTGACGGACGCCGCGACCACGCCCCCGACGTCGGCGATGAGGCGGAAGTTGAGCAGGAACGCCCACCCGGTGCCCAGCACGCCGAGGAAGAGCATCGCGAGGACGGGCACGGTCTCGACGTCGGTCGGCGTCGAGCTGAAGAGCAGCGTGAGGACGCCGAGCTGCAGCGACGACATGAGCAGCTGCCCCGCCATGAGCGAGACCGCTGGCTCGCTGCGGTGCACGAGACGCCTTCTCGTGTACGGCATCCCGATGCCGTAGCAGGCGGTGGCGACGACGCAGGCCAGGCTGCCCAGCGGGTCACCTCCGTTGCCCGTGCTCCAGAACCCCAGCACGACGAGGGCGCCCAGGAACCCGATCGCGAGACCGACGAGCTTCTCGCGAGTGGCCTTCTCCCACGGCGTGATGAGCAGGCCGAACGCGAGCACGAACAGCGGCGTCGAGGCGTTCCAGATCCCAGCGAGCACCGACGAGACCCGCGTCTCCGCCCAGGCGAAGAGCAGGTAGGGCAGCGTGTTCAGCAGCAGAGCGACGACGGCGAGGTCGAGCCAGACGACTCGGCTCCGCGGCAGGTGGGTGCGAGTGATGACCGCGACGGCAGCGAGGGTCAGGAAGCCCAGCAGGCATCGGCCGAACGCGACCTGCACAGGATCGAAGGACTCGAGCGCGAGCTTGATGAAGTAGAAGACGAAGCCCCACACGATGGTGAGCCCGAGCCACGCGGGGAGCCACTCCCGAGGCGACATCGAGTGCTGCACGGAGGCAGGGTGCGTCGGGGCCACCGGCACAGCCTGCCGCAGGGCTGTTCCCGGAGCGCGGCGGCAGGCCGGCCGTTGCCGTGTCGCGACGAGCCCGGCCGGTCACCGGCGGGAGGATGTGCGCGTGGCACAAGCGAAGCCGAGGCTGACACGCCTGGAGAAGTACGAGCAGTGGGCCGCCCTGCCCGTGTTCATGGGGGCACTGCTCTTCCTCGTGGGCCTCCTGGAGGTGATCGCCGGAGCAGGCGAGACCTCCACGGGTGAGCTCCTGATCCTCGTCGCCTGGGCCATGTTCGCGATCGACCTCGTGGTGCGCTGGATCCTCGACACCGACTCACGCACGTTCCCGCGTCGCCACTGGCTCGAGTTCATCGCAGTGGCGATCCCGGTCTTCCGCGTGGGCATGGTGGCCTACGTGTTCGTGCGGCTCGCGCGCCGACGCGGCCGCCTCGTGCAGAAGGTGCAGGTCTACGCGGCCTACCTCACCGTGCTCATCGTCATCTTCGGCGCGCTGCTGGTGCTGAGCTTCGAGCGCGGATACGACGACTCCAACATCAAGACCTACGGCGATGCCATCTGGTGGTCCTTCGTCACCGTGACCACCGTGGGCTACGGCGACTACGTGCCGGTCAGCCCGCAGGGCCGGGCGATCGCGGTGCTCATGCTCGCGAACGGCGTCGTCCTCATCTCGGTGGTCACGGCCGTGATCGCTGCGAAGTTCGTGCAGGACCCGGATCGCGACGAGCGTGCCGTCACTCTCGACCAGCTCGACGAGCGGCTCGCCCGCATCGAGGAGGCCCTCGCGACACTGAGGGCCGAGGGCGGCAGCATCCACGACGACGCCGACCGCGCGTCCGACGACGGCATGCCCTCCGGCTAGCGAGGGACCCGACAGCGACATCGGATACCTGGTCGACGTCGATCTGGCACCGAGCCTGCAACCGGTCGTCGCGGCTGATCGCCGGTGAGCCACAGGGCCGCGCTCCTTCCGTAGGGTCGGGGCATGGCCTTCACCTCCACCGCACGCGTCGTCCGGGCTGTCGCCCTTGCAGACTCCGAGCTCGAGGAGTCACCGCTGGATCCCTCGCAGGTCGTCGCCGGTGAGCCGGTCGTCCGCAGCCTCGCGCTGCACGACGCCGACGACCTGGCGATCGGCCTGTGGCAGCACTCCGTAGGAGTGAGCACCGACGTCGAGGCCGACGAGATCTTCGTCGTGCTCGCGGGCCGGGCCACCGTCGAGGTCGAGGGCGGCCCGGTGCTCGAGGTCGGCCCGGGCGACGTCGGGCTCCTGCCTGCTGGTGCCGTCACCCGATGGACGGTGCACGAGACCCTGCGCAAGGTGTACGTCGTCCGGCCCTGAACGCTGTCGCACGGCTTTGACCTGCGGCGATACCGTTGAGTGAGCGCGCAGCGCCGTGTCAGCGTCCGGCTGCCGGAGCCCGATGACGACGTCCCTGGCGGGGTGAATGACAGCCATGGGATTCGCCCCCTAGAGTGGCCGTACGCACCCGCCCAGGGGCGCGCGACCGCCTCGGCGGACGCGGGACGAACGAGAGAGGATCGCCGCGATGGATGCCGCGCGCGCCGTAGAGAGCGCCCCCGCCCGTGAGGTGCTCTCCGATCGGGACCGCGACATCCTCGAGTTCGAGCGCCAGTGGTGGAAGTACGCCGGTGCCAAGGAGCAGGCGATCCGCGATCTGTTCGACATGAGCGCCACCCGCTACTACCAGGTGCTCAACACGCTGCTCGACAGCCCGGCCGCGCTCGAGGCCGACCCCATGCTCGTCAAGCGCCTGCGCCGCATGCGTGCCTCCCGCCAGCGCGCCCGCTCGGCCCGTCGCCTCGGCATCGAGCTGTAGCGACTCTCGCGTCGGCCCCCGAGCACCGGAGGCAACGATGGCAACGATGGACGACGAGGACGGCCCGGCTGTGACGCCGCCGGCGGACCGACCTGATCACGGCGACACTGCCGACGGCCCCGAGGACGTCCTTCCCGCCCGCCCGCCCGGCCGCCGCGCCAAGCCACCCGTCGAGGGCACGCCCTCGCCGCTCGGACGCGTCGTCCTCCCGCTCGCCCTTGCCCTGGTGAGCGCGGTCGCCGTGTTCGCGGCCTGGGGGCACCTGCAGTCGGAGGACGCCGACAGCTCCGCGAGTGCCGGCCAGCCATCGGCATCGCCGACCGTGAGCGCGTCGCCCACCGTGAGCTCGACGCCCAGCGTCGAGCCGTCCAGCACTCCGACGAGCGCGAAACCGACGGTGACGCCGTCCACGTCGCCCTCGGTGACCCCAGATCCGTCGGCGTCGGCAACAAAGTCCGACCCGGCGATCGTCATCGACCGCTCCGTGCCCGTGACCGTGCTCAACGGCACCAAGCGAACCGGGCTGGCGTCCAAGGTCGCGGCCGACCTGAAGAGGCTCGGCTGGACCGTCGTCTCCATCGGCAACTGGCGGGCTGGCGGCGTCGACACGACGACGGTCTTCGTCCAGGGCCGCGAGGACGCTGCCGCCACCATGAGGCGCGACCTCGACGCCGCCGACGCGACCAAGGCGCCGATCGGCTCCATGCGCACGAACCGCATCACCATCGTCGTGATGGACGACTACCCGAAGACCTGACCTTCAGCCTGTTGCGCGCCCTCGTCGGCCGCGGAGGGGGCGCTCGGTGTAGCCGCCGTCGGTGAGACCGGCGCGACGCTCGAACCAGTTGCGGCTGAAGTGATCCCCGGTGCGGGCGTACGACCAGGCGACCGCGAGCAGGTACAGCGGCAGGAAGAGCAGAACGCACCAGGCCCACTGCGTCGCATGCCGTCCCTCGTGCCGCAGCAGCTCGTCGGTCACGTGGTCGGTGCGCAGGATGACGACGTTCCCGACCGTCACGGCACCGGCCTTCGGGAAGGTGCCCTTCGCACCGCGGGCCAGCACCAGGCCCCCTGGGCCGCGCTCGAGGCTGGCACCCTCGCTCGTGGCGAGCAGGAGCCCGGCGAGGGTCGAGAGGTTGATCGCGTTGACGACCTGTCGCACGCGAAGGCCCGCAGAGACCGGCTCAGCCATGGCTGAGGGTCTCGCGTACCGAAGCCATCGGCGGCATCTCGAGCCCGGCCACGGGGTGCTCGGTGGCAGTGAAGCCGTGTGTGCCCCGGTCGAACTGCAGGAGCGAGCCGGCGACGTCGGCCGACTCGGCCAGGTCGCCGCGTCGTCGCAGCCGCTCGGCGGCGGTGCGCATGATCTCCGCCGCCATCACGCCGAGGAACCGCTCCTCGTGATGGCGGTGCACGCGCACCCCGAGATCGACCTGAGCTATCGCGTCGAGGCCGAGCCGCTCGAACGTGTCGACGAGCAGACCGATCTCGACGCCGTACCCGCACGGGAACGGCAGCGACTCGAGGAGGCTGCGGCGGGCGGCGTACTCGCCGGCGAGCGGCTGCACGACGCCGGCGAGGCCAGGCCAGAACAGGTTGAGCAGAGGGCGGGCGACGAGCTCGGTCACTCGGCCGCCCCCGGCGGGGACGACGGTCGCGCCCTCGACCAGCGGCCGCTCGTACACAGCCTTGACCAGGTGCACGGAGTCGTCCGTGAGCAGCGGCCCCAGCAGACCGGTGACGTACGACGGCGTGAACGACTGCAGGTCGGCATCGACGAAGACGACGATGTCGCCGGTCGTGACCGCGAGCGAGCGCCACATGGCCTCCCCCTTGCCGCCGCTGCCGACGTGCCCGGAAAGGACGTCGTCTCGCTGCACGACGCGAGCCCCAGCGGCCTCAGCGATCTCGGCGGTGCGGTCGGTCGAGCCGCCGTCGATGACGACGAGCTCGTCCACGATGCGGCGGTGCGCGGGGGCTGCGGCGCCGAAGGAGCGGTGGACGATCTCGACGATGCGCCCGATCGTCGGCGCCTCGTCGAGGGCCGGAAGCACGACGCTGACGGTGGTGGGGCCCTGCACGGTCGCGAGCAGGTCGACGGGCCAGTCCGAGGCAGCAGTCGTCCGACGATCGACCCAGGCTGCGACGTCCTCGCGCACGGCTCGGCCACCTCTCTCCGGAATCTCACGATTCGGACCCCCGTCGTCCCGAGGGGCGGGACTCCCGTACAGTCTGGCGCACGAAGAGGACGCCTGCTCCCGGGCACCGTCCCCCTTCCGTCGAGGCCCTCGGGCCCGGCCCAACAGAACATCGCTCATCCAGAGGGGCAGAGGGATACGGCCCGATGAAGCCCCGGCAACCACCCGGACAACCTCCGAGCGACGACTGACGTCGTCGCGCGAGGCCGACCGGAGAAGGTGCCAACTCCGTCCTGACGGCCGCACGGCCGCCGGGGAAGATGAGGAGAGAGGCCTCGCCATGTCCACGTCGTTCGTCCCCGCGTCCGCGCTACCAGCCGATGACGCCCCGCCGGCTGCCCCCGACTTCGGTCCTGCCGCACGGCTCACCTGTCGCGAGTGCGGCGCCGACTACGCCCTCGGTGCCGCCTACGCCTGTATCGAGTGCTTCGGCCCCCTCGAGGTCGGCTACGACTTCGTCGACATCACGCGCGAGCGCATCGAGGCGGGCCCGAGCAACATCTGGCGCTACTCGTGCCTGCTGCCGGTCGCGGCGTACGCCGGCGACGAGCCCAACCTGAACCCCGGTCTCACCCAGCTCGTGCGCGCCGACAACCTCGCTCGCGCACTCGGCATGACCGGCACCCTGTGGGTCAAGGACGACAGCGGCAACCCGACGCACTCGTTCAAGGACCGCGTCGTCGCCGTCGCGCAGAGCGCTGCTCGTCGCCTCGGCCTCGGCACCCTCGCGTGCGCCTCGACCGGCAACCTCGCCAATGCGGTCGCCGCGGCTGCTGCGCGTGCGGGCCAGAAGTCGGTCGTCGTGATCCCGTCCGACCTCGAGGACGGCAAGGTCGTGACGACGGCGACGTACGGCGGCACGCTGCTGGCGGTCAACGGCAACTACGACGACGTGAACCGTCTCTGCTCCGAGCTCGTCGGCGACCCGCTGACCGAGGACTGGGGCTTCGTCAACGTCAACCTGCGGCCGTACTACGCCGAGGGCTCCAAGACCCTCGGCTACGAGATCGCCGAGCAGCTCGGCTGGCGCCTGCCGCAGCAGGTCGTGGCGCCGATCGCGTCCGGCTCGCTGCTCACCAAGATCGACAAGGGTTTTCGCGAGTTCGTGAAGCTCGGCCTCGTGGAGGAGTCGGCGTACAAGGTCTTCGGCGCCCAGGCCACCGGTTGCTCGCCGGTGTCGGTGGCGTTCCGCGAAGGGCACGACGTCGTGCGGCCGCAGCGCCCGAAGACCATCGCCAAGTCGCTCGCGATCGGCAACCCCGCCGACGGCCCGTACGCGCTCGACGTCGTACGCCGCACCGGCGGAGCGATCGAGGACGTGTCGGAGCAGGAGATCGTCGAGGGCATCCGCCTGCTCGCCGAGACCGAGGGCATCTTCGCCGAGACCGCCGGCGGTGTGACCGTCGCGACGCTGCGCAAGCTGCTCGCCTCGGGCGCCCTTGACCCGGCCGCAGAGACCGTGCTGCTCAACACCGGCGACGGCCTGAAGACTCTCGACGCCGTCACCATGCACGTCGGCCCGACCGCCACTATCGAGGCCGACGTCGACGAGGTCACCCGAGTCCTCACCACCCTCTGACCACCCCAGCCCCGTCTGCGAGTTACTGCCCAAAGTGTGGCTTTGGACCCGCTCAACACCCCACTTTGGGCAGTAACTCGGGGGCCCATGAGAGAGAAGGCAGCGCGATGAGCGTGTCGATCCGGATCCCGACGATCCTGCGCACCTACACCGACGGCGCGAACGAGGTGACGGTCGAGCCGGACGGCGACACCCTCGCGTCCGTGCTCGAGGCCCTCGAGGCCGCGGCGCCGGGCATCAAGGCACGCGTGCTCGACGACGACGGCAAGCTGCGTCGGTTCGTCAACGTGTACGCCGACGACGAGGACGTGCGCTTCGTCGGTGGCCTCGACACCCCCACGCCCGCCGGCACGAAGGTCTCGATCATCCCGGCCGTCGCCGGCGGCTGACCGACACAGCAGCTCGCTGCTGATCGGCCACGCGGCCCGCGACCGGCCGAGAGCTCGACGTCGGCTGCTAGCCCCTGCTGGCTCCCCTGCCGTCGATCTCGACGAGCTTGCCGCTCGTGGCCACTTTCGGGGTGACCAAGCGCGTGCCCGGGCGAGTGCGGGCAGCGCGATGACCGATGCTGGCCGAGCCCGGGCTGGCTCGGGGGCGCTGGCGGCCAAGGACGCTCCCGCCCGGTCCTGAGCCGCGTGGCCGAGCCGTCGCAGAGCGTGGTCCACACGGGCGACACGGCGTCGCAACCACTGGTTCATCAGGGGTCGAGATCCTGGGGACATGAACGTCTCAGCACTGAGCTCCGGCACCCCGCGACGCATCGCGCTCATCGCGCACGACAACAAGAAGGACGACCTCCTCGAGTGGGCGGCGTACAACGTCGACACGCTCATGCGGCACCGCCTGGTGGCGACAGGCACGACCGGCAGCCTGCTGCACGACCGGCTCGAGCTGGCGGTCGAGCGCGTCGAGAGCGGCCCGATGGGCGGCGACCTGCAGATCGGCGCACAGATCGTGCAGGGCGAGATCGACATGCTCGTCTTCTTCTGGGACCCGCTCGAGCCGCAGCCCCACGATCCTGACGTCAAGGCGCTGCTGCGCATCTGCGTGCTGCGCGACCTGCCGACCGCGTGCAACCGCGCCACCGCCGACCACCTCATCTCCTCGCCGCTGTTCGCCCCGCGTCAGGCTGCCTGACCGCGACACGGCACGAACGACAGAGCCCCGCCCCCGTCGAGACGGGGGCGGGGCTCTGCCGTAGGGGTGCTCTCGCTCAGACGACGCCGGAGCAGCTCGACATGCTGATCGAGGTCGCCGACGTCGGCAGCGTGTAGGTCAGAGCCCTGCCCGTCGCACTGAACCAGCGCGATGTGATCGAGCCGGGCGCGGTCACCTCGACGGTGTCACCCGGCACCGACCAGGACTCGGACACGCTCAGCGAGGTCGCGGACGGCAGCTGATCCGGGTAGCCCGACGTCGACGCGGCGACGGCCCCAGGGGTGGTCAGG